>JAZQYE010000195.1:0-4530 GCA_045633385.1 Eubacteriales bacterium
GGTGTGCGTTGAAGCGAGAGACGAGCTTGATTGCGCGATTGGAGTATTCCAATGCCTTTTGGAATCGATCCTCCCGATAAGCAAAGCGAGCCATGGCAAGCAAGGATGGGATATGCTCGATATCGCGTTTGAGTGCCTCCAACCAATATGCGTCGGGCTTGACGGCGGGATCGCGGTACTGATCGACGTGTACGCCTGCCAGATACAGCTCCTGCGCAGAGGTCATTTTTGCCGCCTCGGGCATATCAGTAATAACGTCGGGCATGTTGTACGCGTCAAATTCGCGCTCCTCGTATGCGGCTATCTCACCGCCGTTGCAATCGGTGACCGCAACGCTGACGAATGCGGGGATCTCACCGATCTCCCACTCGTATGCCTGATCGGGAGAGAGCGAGATGCTTGCTTCAAAATAGGTGTTTTGTGCATCAAAGACTTTGACCGTTGCGTTTTGGTACGCCTTGCAGACCTGCAAATGCAGCTTTGCGAGAGAGCTTTGACGATCGATGCGAAACGCCGCGTTGAGGTTTGCAAAGGTGGGCGTTCCAATTTGGAAGATGGGATACCAATATTGCGAAAATTGCTTAGTCTCATAGGGTGCAAGCCAAGAAAAATCGGGCTGATTATCCGAATACGAGCCTGCCATCAGCTCGGCATACTGCCCGTCGGTATCGGTCAGCGCATTCTCCCACGATTTGGAGAGCTGACCGTATGCCCAGGTAAACATCTTTTTACCGGGCGAGACGTGATGGTCACCGATGTGCACCACGCCGCAACGCTTGCCGTGGTCATAACCGCCGAAAAAGTCGTAATCGGAGGCAGATGCAAAGTAAGAGGTTGCCTCGCGCGTATTTTTGTGATAAGAGATATCGCGCGCCTCCTGCATGGGAATACCGTTATACACTCCGTTCCCTGCTACGGGATAGGTGGTGCGCGACTTTAAGTAATGGAAATTGACGTATTTGACGTCCTGCGGAAAGAAGATCTGATAATCTTCGTTAACGGGAACAGCGGCGTTCTCCCACCACAAAAAGGAGTGCGGAATGCTTGTGCGGTTATAAAGGCGCATGCGCGTTTCAAAAAAGCGTTCGCCCGGTCTCAACACGATGCTGAAGGTACCCTTCATGCGATCGATGGGGTCATGCTCGGAAAGGTGACAAATCGCACTGCCATCCGCGCATTCCTCAACCGAAAAATCGCACGCCATGTACCCCGACGCGCGGTGATGGAAGGGCCAATTGAACTCCACTCCGCCCGATACCCATGAGCCGAGCACGCCAATGAGAGCCGGCTTGATAACGTGTTGCTTGTAAAAGAAATCGTAGCCCGTGATCTTATCGGTCGCGCTGTAAATTCTGCCGCCGATCTCGGGCAGAATCACAACGCTGATATATTCATTCTCCAAGCGTACGGCGGTGTAGGCGCGATCCTCGCGGTGCTCGCGATCGACCCTTGCCACGATCTTGTTCGGGTAAGGGTTGCCCGAAGAGCGTTGATGCACGCGGTTTTCGGCAAACATAGGCAGCTCCTCCTTGGGGGGCTCTGTGTAAGTGGGCAGGATCAGCTTTTCGATTTTTGCAACGACTTTCATTTTTTTATTCCTTTCGCTTGACATTCGGGTGTAAATCTGTTATGATATAATTATAATCAAAAAGCAATGCAAAATCTATATATAATCGCATTTTGTTTTTACGAAATCTTACTGTGTCGGAGGGTAAAAGCCGTGTTGGAACAAACACTCCCCAAAAATATTGTGTGCGGATATTTTGATTGCTCGGAGTTTGCAAATATGTCGCTTTCTCCGCGCCGTGAGCGCACGCGCTTTGAAATTGAATACTACCTTTGCGACGGAAAAGGGGTGTATTCCAATGAAAACACCTGGTCGATACGCAAAAACCACATTTTGATTGGCAAACCGGGAGACGTTTGCAACCACGACCTCCCCTTTGAAACAAAATTTTTAAAGTTTGAAGCCGAAGGCGAGCTTGCAGAACGCTTGATGGCGGCAACTGCATATTTTTGCTCCCTGCACCCGTTTGAGACCGAGACCTTGTTGGACGAGCTGATCGAAATGCGCTCCGCCTCCGATTTTGATGCCTACGCATTTTACGGAAAATTACTTTTGCTGATATCACTTGTTTTGAATGATTCCAAGGCAAGCGGTGCGCTCCTTTCCCCTGCCGACGAGGCGGTTTTGCGCGCCAAGAGCTATATGGAGCAACACCTTGCAAAGCCGCTGAAGCTTGCTGATATTGCAAGCGCCGTTTCACTTAGTCCAAGCTATTTTCACAGCGTTTTTACAAATGCTTGCGGTATAACACCGCACGATTATTTATTGGCTCGCCGCATTCAAGCCGCGCGGCATTTGCTGGCGGCTACATCCACACCCATTGTAGAAATCGCCGAGCAATGCGGATTTGGAACACAGCAGTACATGAATTACATCTTTCACCAAAAGGTGGGCATCTCCCCCGGAAAATGCCGCCGCGAATACCGCAAAAATTACTTTATGTAACAAAAAACTCTTGCCAACTTTTGAAGATTGGCAAGAGTTTTTTGATTTATTTTTTCATAACGGCAAGTCCGCACCAGCCGTTTTCTTCCAAGCGCTCCACAATACGGAAGCCGTTTGCCTCAAAGCACTCCACAACATCCTCGCTACGCTCCATGATAATACCGGAAGCAAGCAAAACGGTGTTTTTGTGCATCAACTCGCCAACGTCTGGCGTCATACGAATGATGATATCCGCAACGATGTTTGCGCAGATCAGATCGTATTGGCTCGATCGATCGACCTGACGAAGCAGGTCGGATACCTCGCAGGTAATGTTTTTCAAGCCGCTATCCTTAATGTTCTCGTTTGCAACGCGCACCGCCATAGGATCGATGTCGTATGCACGGCACTCCCCTGCCCCCAATTTGGAGGCGCAGATGGCAAGAATTCCGCTACCCGTTCCAACGTCGAGCATACGGCATCCCTCTTTGGTGTACTTTTCCAACAGCTTGATCACAAGGCGCGTGGTCTCGTGCGTACCCGTTCCAAACGCCATGCCCGGATCCATACGCACGATCAGCTCGCCCTCGGCAGGGGTATATTTTTCCCATGCGGGAACGATGACTAATTTTTCGCCAATTTTGATGGGCTTATAATATGCCTTCCACGAATTTGCCCAATCCTCCTCGTTAACGCCAACCGTTTCGATTTTGGCATCCTCCAGATCAGACTGCGCAAAGCGTTCCTTTAAAAACGCAATGCACTCGGGCACGCTTCTCTCGGCAGGCAGATAGACCGACACCGATGCAATGGTCTTATCGGCGTTGAGAATGCTCTCGTCGATCAGGTCGCCGTAGCAGGTTTTGAGATCGATATCGCTGTAATCCTCAATTTGCAAATTGTTGGAGACCATGCTCATAATGGCTACCAGATCGTCAAGGCGCTCCAATTTTACGGTAACGCGAACCTGCGTCCACTCGGTCTCGGTGCCGTAATCACCGCATACGTAATCTTGATCTACCATGTCTTATTTATCCTTTTGTCCAAAAATCTTTTTAAAGAACTGCTTATGCTTTGCGTAGTTGCTCTCACTGCAGCTATCGGCAAACGCTCTCATTGCAGCCTTTTGCTTTTCGTTGAGCCCCTTTGGAATTTCAACAACGGTACGGAAGATCAAGTCTCCGCGACGACCGTTGCCGTTTACGTACGGAACACCCTTGCCGCGCATGGTAAACTTGGTACCCGGCTGCGTTCCCTCGGGAATGGTATATTTGGTGTTGCCCTCCAGCGTGGGAACGTCGATCTCGGCGCCCAGCGTTGCGTCGGTCACCTTCAGCGGCACCTCACAGTAAACGTTGTAGCCGTCACGCTCAAAAACGTTGTGCGGACGCACCGAAACGGTGATGATCAGATCTCCTGCGGGGCCTCCGTTTCTGCCGTCGTTACCTTGTCCGCGCAATGCAATTCTCTCGCCGTTATCGATACCCGAAGGGATCGATACGCTCAAGCGCTTGCTCTCGCGCGCCATACCCGATCCGCGACATTTGCCGCAGGGGTTTTTGATGATCTTTCCGCTACCGTGGCAGGCATCGCAGGGTGCGGTGGATTGGAAGGACATGCCGCCCATGCGCTGTACCCGATTGACCTGACCTCTGCCGTGGCAGACCGTACAGGTCTCAACACCGCTACCTCCCGCAGCACCCGTGCCTTGACAGTCGGCACAGCGGCAAACGCGGTTGTAGGAAATATCCTTTTTGATGCCAAAAACAGCTTCCTCGAACTCAATGCTGACCGAAGCGCCGATATCGTCGCCTTGAACGGGGCCGTTGCGACGACGTGCTCCGCCGCCAAAGCTACCGCCAAACATACTGCCGAGAATATCGCCAATGTCGCCAAAATCCGAAAATCCGCCGCCAAAGCCACCAAAACCGCCAAATCCGCCGTCGCCGCCGCCCATAGAGGGATCAAACGCCGCGTGGCCGAATTGGTCGTATTTTGCTTTTTTATCGGCATCGGAAAGCACCTCGTACGCCTCGTTT
>JAZQYE010000196.1:0-10044 GCA_045633385.1 Eubacteriales bacterium
GTTGTCTCCAAAGGGAGCTTGTTTTTGTGCACAGAAAGAACAAACAGCAAACAAACTGTGAACAATCAAAAAACGGGTCGGCATCTCCAAATCATCAAAAAATAATGATTGTTAATAATGAATTCACGCATTTTTGGTATATTGTATTTTAAATTTTAATATTTAGCAAAAAAATCAAAAAAAATCAAAAAAATGTTATAAAACCATTTGCAATCTGTTCAATTTTATGATATAATATTGCTTGGTAAGAAAATAACGGTAAATGAACGAAATATTTCTAAAATTCATATTTTCGTCACACAGAAATCCCAATTATGTTTTATAATGAGATCAGAATCAGATGATGTTTAAGGAGAATACTTATGACAGACACCAAAATTCTTGTAATCGATGATGATTCCAACATCAGCGAGCTGTTAAAAAACTATTTCGAAAACGAGGGCTACGACGTAAAGGTAGCAGCCGACGGTGTAGAGGGCTTGAGCTATTTTAAGATTTTCTCTCCCGACCTCGTGCTGCTTGACGTCATGCTCCCTAAAAAAGACGGCTGGCAGGTTTGCCGTGAGATCAGAGAGATCTCGTCCAAGCCCATTATTTTTGTCACCGCCAAGAGCGATGCATTCGATACGGTTTTGGGATTGGAGCTCGGTGCTGACGATTTTGTAACCAAGCCCTTTGATATCAAGGTGCTTTCTGCACGCGTTAAGGCTGTTTTGCGCCGTTGTCAGGCACACGCTCATCAAAATGACGATGAGGTCATCAAATTTGAAAATATTGAGATCAGCCTGCAAAAGTATGAGTTAAAGCTCAAGGGCAAGTCGGTCGATATCCCCCCAAAGGAATTGGAGCTTTTGTACTTCCTTGCCTCCAACTACAACCGCGTGTTTACGCGCGACCAGCTTTTGGACAAGGTATGGGGCTTTGACTATTTGGGTGACTCCCGTACGGTTGACGTACACGTCAAGCGCTTACGCGAAAAGCTGGAGGGCGTTTCCGATAAGTGGATCTTAAAAACCGTTTGGGGTGTTGGCTACAAGTTTGAGCTTTTAAATTAAGCGATCCCTTCGCAATCCAAAGGAGGAAATAGAATGTCAGATCTTCCTCAAAACGATCAAAAACAAGAAAATGCTCCTCAAAACGAGCAAACGTATTCTTTTTATTGGGATTACCGCGCACAGGTACAAGCCGATCGTACCCAAAAAGCTGCCCAAAGCAAGCGCGGAGCACGCGCGTATGCTATCATTATGGCATCGGTATTTGCATTCTGCTTTTTGATGCTGGCGGCTGTTATCGTTTGGTACCAGTATGGAGAACAGCCCGTGCAAAGCAATCCCGCAATCTCCGTTTCACAAGAGGTCACACCCGCAACGGTTCTGATCTATGCAACGGCAGGAATTGATAACAGCTACGGCACGGGATTTTTTATTCAAGAGGACGGTTATATCGTCACCAATTATCACGTCGTTGCAAAGGCGGGCAACATCACCGTTACCACGTATGACGGAAAGACCGCAAAGGCAAGGGTGGTAGGGTACGTAGAAACCGACGATATTGCCGTGATCAAGATCGACGGCTCGGGGTATCCAACCGTTTCTTACGGCAACTCCGATCAGTTGGTGGTCGGTGAGCCCGCTATCGCAGTCGGAAATCCGGGAGGAGACGACGGCGCGTGGTCAACCACGCAGGGCATCGTTTCCCATACCGAGCGTTGGGTCTCGGTAGAAGAGAACTTCTACATGGCGGATCTCAAAATGATACAAGTCGATACACCGGTCAATCCCGGCAACTCGGGCGGTCCCTTGTGCAATGCAAACGGTGAGGTCATCGGTATCGTTACGCGTAAGCTGACGGGCTATGAGGCAATCGGCTACGCGATCCCGATCAACGAGGCGCGCCAAACCATTGACGCGATCATGGAGGGGCGGTTGGACGGCTTTGTTTCTTCCGTTTCCAAATCTCGCCCCAAAATCGGCGTTGGCGTTTTAAACGTGCGCGCCGGTGACTCCTTCAAAGCGGAGGACGGGGTGGAATATACCGCCGCCGTTGACGGTGTTACCGTGTTGGAGATCGATTTAAACAGCAGTGCTTACGGCAAACTGAAGATTGGTGACGTCATTTGTGCCATGAACGAAAAACCCGTCGAAAACACCGGCGACCTGCAAGCGTATTTGTATGACGTAGCCGTTGGCGAAAAGGTCGCGTTTACCGTTTCCCGTCAAGGAAGCACGGTAACCGTTGAAATCGTTCTCGGCGTATCAAAATAAAAAATAGGAGTGTCAAACGTGCTGTGCGCGTAAGACACTCCTGCTTTTTATGCTTTTTTCGTGTAATTCGGCTTGCCTTCGCCGCGAATGCAAGCGGCAGTGATCTCTACCTCTGCAATATCATCGCGCGAGGGAACCTCGTACATGATGTTGGTCATTGCGTTTTCCAAAATGGAACGCAGACCGCGTGCGCCCGTATTGCGCTCAATGGCAAGGGAAGCGACAGCCTCCAACGCCTCGGGGGCAAATTTGAGCGTTACGCCGTCCATTTCAAACAGCTTTTCATACTGCTTGACAAGCGAACTGCGCGGTTCGGTCAAAATGCGGATCAGCGCGTCTTTGTCCAGATCGTTCAAGGGAACGATAACGGGAATACGGCCGACCAGCTCGGGAATCAATCCAAACTTGACGATATCGTGCGGTACAACGTCGCGGTAAATGCCAACGTCCTTGCGCTCGGATTTGGTCTTGATCTCGCCGCCAAAGCCAATGGTTTGGTTGCCCTTGCGCTTTTGGATCAATTCCTCCAAGCCGTCAAATGCACCGCCGCAAATAAAGAGAATGTTTTGCGTGTTGATTTGGATAAATTCCTGATTGGGATGCTTACGACCGCCCTGCGGTGGAACGTTGGAAACCGTTCCTTCCAAGATCTTCAACAGTGCCTGCTGTACACCCTCGCCGGATACGTCGCGGGTAATGGAGCGGTTTTCACTCTTGCGCGAGATTTTGTCGATCTCATCAATGTAAATAATACCGCGCTCTGCAAGCTCAATGTCATAATCGGCAGCTTGAATCAAGCGCAAAAGAATGTTTTCAACGTCCTCACCAACGTAGCCTGCCTCGGTCAACGTGGTAGCGTCCGCAATGGCAAAGGGAACCTTTAAGGTCTTTGCAAGCGTTTGTGCAAGATAGGTCTTTCCAACGCCGGTAGGGCCGATTAAGAGCACGTTGCTCTTTTGCAGCTCGATCTCATTCTCGTCAGCGGTGGGGGCGGGCTGTTGCTTTTTCTTTCCCTTGCCGCGTGCGGCAGGGGCTTTTTGCTGCATGGTCAAAATGCGCTTGTAGTGATTGTACACGGCAACGGAGAGGGCAATTTTAGCCTCATCCTGCCCGATGACGTACTTGTCAAGACTTTCTTTGATCTGCATGGGGCGAGGCAATTCAGACAGGGAGAGCGACTCGATAGAGGGGTTCTCCAGGCTTGTTTCGGAAATCAGCTCACTGCAAGCCTCTACGCAAAAATCGCAGATATATACGCCCGAGGGAGAGGGGATCAAAAAGTTTGCCTGATGCTCGTTTCTGCCGCAAAAGGAACAGTGGCGCAGTTTTTCGTCGTTGGAGCTCGTTTTGTTAGCCATGAATCTGTGATGAATCCTTTCTGCAATCGATCAAGGGCGCTTGGTCAAGATCTTATCGATCAAGCCGTATTCCAAAGCCTCTTGTGCGGTCATATAGTTGTCGCGGTCGGTGTCCTTTTCAATCGTTTCAAGGGGCTTGCCGGTATTTTGTGCCAAAATCTCGTTCAAGGTTGCCTTAATGCGCAAGATCTGCTTTGCCTGAATCTCAATATCGGTTGCCTGACCCTTTGCACCGCCCAAAGGCTGATGGATCATGACCTCGCTGTGGGGGAGTGCAAATCTCTTGCCCTTTGTGCCGGAGGAGAGCAGGAACGCGCCCATGCTTGCCGCCATACCAATGCAAATGGTGGAAACGTCGCATTTGATAAAGTTCATCGTGTCGTAAATCGCCATACCTGCGGTAACGCTTCCGCCGGGGGAGTTGATATAAAATGAAATATCCTTATCGGGGTCTTGCGCCTCCAAAAAGAGCATTTGCGCTACAACAAGAGAAGCCGTGGTGTCGTTTACCTCATCAGAGAGAAAGATCACGCGGTCGTTGAGCAAGCGCGAAAAAATATCGTAGGAGCGCTCACCGCGATTGGTTTGTTCCACAACCATGGGAACCAATGCATCTTTTGTGTAATTTTTAGGATCGAACATTTTACATACCTCTTTTCTGTGAAATGATGAACCGGAAATAGCAGATGCGACTTCCGGTTCAGATAAAATAAACAATTCTTACTTAACGATCGCCTTTTCCTTAACCAGGTCCATAGCCTTCTTGACCTTCATATCTTCAGCAATGGAATCCTCCGGAATAACCTCGCGAACCTTTTCAACGTCCATCTGGTACTCATCGGCAATGCGCTTGTACTCGGCGTTGATCTCGGTCTTGGTAGCCTTGAGCTTTTCGGCCTTTGCGATCTTTTCAAGAGCCAATCTGAGCTTGACCTGCTTTTCAGCCTGAGGTCTGAGTTGCTCGCGCAGTTTATCAAGATCCATGCCGGTGTATTGGAAGTAGGTCTTCAGATCCAAGCCCTGCATACGCAGACGGTTGTCATAGTCGCGTACAAAGTTCTCGGTCTCAGCTACAAACATAGCCTCGGGAATATCAGCCTGCAATTTCTCAATCAAAGTGTCAAGAATTGCGCTTTCGAAACGGTTATCTGCTTCGGATTCATGTCTCTTAGCAATTTTTGCCTTAACGTCTGCACGATATTCATCCATCGTGTCAAATTCGGAAACGTCCTTTGCAAAATCGTCGTCCAGCTCGGGGAGCTCGATGTGCTTGATCTTCAGGATCTGGGTCTTGAAGACTGCAGCCTTACCTGCAAGCTCCTTTGCGTGGTACTCGGTGGGGAAGGTAACGTTTACGTCAAAGTCCTCGCCGATCTTGTGACCAACGATCTCTTCTTCAAAGCCGGGGATAAAGTTGCCGGAGCCGAGCTTGAGGGGGTAATCCTCGCCCTTGCCACCTTCAAAAGCAACGCCGTCAACAAAGCCCTCGTAGTTGATGTTGCAAACGTCGCCCATAACGGCAGCAGCGTCGGTAACTTCAATCTCGCGAGAGTTGCGCTCACGAACCGTGTTGATCTCGTTTTCAACTTCTTCGTCGGTAACCTCTGCAACGTTCTTTTCTGCCTCGATGCCAAGGTAGCCCTCGATCTTAACGGTGGGCTTTACAGAAACCATTGCAGACATGACCAAGCCGTTATCGTCGATAGAAACGATATCGAACTCAGGCTGGCCAACCATATCCAGCTTAGACTCCTTCAGCGCTTCGTCGAAAGCACCAGGAAGTACTTCGTTTACTGCATCTTCGTAGAAAAAGCCCTTGCCGTACATCTTTTCAATAACGGAACGGGGAGCCTTGCCCTTGCGGAAGCCGGGAACGGCGATTTTGCCTACCTGCTTGCGGTACGCATTGGAAACTGCCTTGTCAAAGGTAGCCTTGTCAACCGAGAATTCCAGCTTATATACGCTCTTTTCGGCTTTTTCGGATTTGATCAAACTCATTTTTTAAGTCCTCCAAAATTATGTGGTAGTTTTTTTACATACATCTTATATTGTATAATTTTTTTTGCGATTTGTCAATAGCTTTTTTAAAATTTCATGCATTTAATTCGCTTTTTATGACAATTTAATAAGCGAAGGGGTAAAATTCAGATAGTCTGCGGCAATCAGAGCGAATTGAATGCCCTCAAAGGTGAATTTTTGCGGCATGTGATAAGCGCTGTGGATGTGCCCGAAATAGCAGGTATCGATCTCGTATTCATGCAAAACGTCAACGATCTCGCGACATACGAAATCGCCCCAAACGGGAGGAAAATGAAAGAAGAGCAACAGAGGCTTGTGCGTTTGGTCGCGCAATTTTTTTGCCTCGTCCAAGCTCAAACGCAACCGAATGACCTCGCGATTGACGATGCGCGCGTAATCTACGCTTCCAACGGTGTTTTGCTGTGATTCTTCCACAAACCAGCCGCGTGTGCCGCACACGATGCAATCCTCCAATTCATAAGCGTTGTTATAAAGGATCTGTAAGGTGTCCAGCCCGTTTTCCTCAAAAAACGCATTCATTTTGGTAGCGGTGGACCACCAAAAATCATGATTTCCTTTACCGATCAGCTTTTTTCCGGGCAACCCGTTCAAAAAGCGCAAGTCTTCCAAGGAGTCCTCCAGCTTCAAGCTCCAGGAAATATCCCCGGGAATGATGACCGTATCGCTCTCGCGTACAACTGCGCGCCAACGCTCGTTCAGCTTTTGGATATAATTGATCCAACGTGAACCGAATTTTTCCATGGATTTACTGCCATCTGATGACAGATGCAGATCCGCGATCACAAATATTGACACGGGGAAACCTCCTTTCTTAGGTATAAAGAGTCCGTTTGCGTGGTAATCTAATGAATGCAAAAGCAAGTGCTTATTGCAAACAATCAAAGGGAGTATGAATCATGGAAGAGAAGATGTTTGAAAGCAGCTGCAACAGCTGCAAGCACATTAAGGGAATCAAGTGCAACGTGCAGAATTGCTATTATCACGATTGTGACACCTATTGCACCGCAAAGGAGATCGCCGTAGGTCCCAACAACGCACACAGCTCCGGTGAGACGCTTTGCGCAACCTTTAAGCCCAAGGAAAACTGATCCGTTTTCAACCCTTTGGGGTGGCATTGCCGTCAAGTGGCGGCAATGCCTTTTTTGTTTGATTATTGAATGTTGAGATACTCCAAAACAGCCTTTGCCATATCCTCTTTCTTTACAACGCGGTCAAAGCGCACCTTGCGTGCGGCAAGACCGGCAAGGGGATAGGGAATTTCGGTCTTGGTAGCGGCGGAAAGCTCGTCCAAGGCGTCCAGATCCGAGGTTGCCTCCTTTTGCGTTACCGAACGGTAAACGTTGTTGGCAAACTTGTAGGGGCTTGCCGTGGAGTCGATGACCATGGGGCGCGTGTCACCCGTTTGCGCAACGTACTGTTCGGCGGCGCAAATGGCAACGGCGGTATGCGTATCCGCAAGGTAACCGTACTGCTCGTAGGTGTTGCGAATGGTATTGGCGGTCGCCTCCTCGTCGGCGCAGTAGCCGATAAAGTCGGCGGAGATCTTTTCAAAAATATCGGGATCAACGCTGTAAGCACCCGTGGAGTTCAAGGACTTCATGTAAGCCGCGGTCTTTTCGCTTCCTGCAACAAAGTAGAGCAAACGCTCCAAATTGCTGGAAATGAGAATATCCATAGAGGGGGACATGGTCAGATAGAAATCTCGGTTGCGGTCGTAGGTTCCCGTACGCAAGAAATCGGTCAGGATGTTGTTTGCGTTGGAAGCACAGATCAGCTTATCAATGGGAAGACCCATCAGCTTTGCAAGATATGCGGCAAAAATGTTGCCGAAGTTGCCCGTGGGAACGCATACGTTAAAGCTGTCTCCCAAATTGCACTTGCCTGCATTCAAAAGGTCGCAGTAAGCGGATACGTAGTAAACGATCTGCGGTGCGAGACGTCCCCAGTTGATGGAGTTTGCCGAAGAGAAGAAGTAGCCGTTCTCGTTCAGCTTTTCTGCCATGGAGGTGTCACCAAAGATCACCTTGACACCGGTCTGCGCATCGTCAAAGTTACCCTCGATGGCGCAAACGTTGACGTTTTCACCCGTTTGTGTAGCCATTTGGAGCTTTTGCACGCGGCTGACACCGTCCACGGGATAAAATACCATGATCTTAACGCGATCAATATCCTTATATCCCTCAAGCGCCGCCTTTCCGGTGTCGCCGGAGGTCGCAACGAGGATCAGCGCCGTGCGCTCCTCACCCGTCTTGACAAGTGCGCGGGAGAGCAGGCGGGGCATGATCTGCAGCGCCATATCCTTAAATGCTGCCGTAGGACCGTGCCACAGCTCTAAGATCTCAAGGTTCTTTGTCAAATTGACCATGGGAGCGGCACCTCCGACAAAGGATGCTTCGTCGTATGCGGCGTTGCAATCCGCAAGCAGCTCCTCGTAGGTGTAGTCGGTCAAAAATTTGGAAAGGATCTTTGCCGCGCGTACGGGGTAGGTGTCCTTGCAAAGTGCTTGGATCTCCTCGTGGGAGAGGGCAGGGATCGTTTCGGGAACGAAAAGTCCGCCGTCTGCCGCAAGACCTTGCTTAATGATCTGTGCGGCGCTTGCCGAGGGCTTTTCTTGACTTCTTGTGCTTTTGTACAACATGATTTGGGTTCCTTCCTGTATATGGGTAGTGTTTTTATAAACGAACGTAGCGTTGGAAAAAGCCGTTTGCGTGGTCAAAAAAGATGCCGCGTATCAGCTCTTCCGAATAGTTTTTTTGTAACAGTCGGTCGGCAAGTTCTGCCAAGTGAGAAACGCTTGGAATCTCATGCGGCATTTCTCCGCCGTCCATGTCACAGCCCAAGGCGAGTACGCTTGACGCACCGCGGGAACAAATATATTCAACGTGGGCAACGATATCATCAAGCGTTGCCGCGCGATCCTTACACAAGAACGGCTCGTGCAGGTTGATACCGATCAATCCGTTTGCACGTACGATGGCATCGATCTGCCCGTCGCGCAAATTGCGGGAGACGGGGCAAAGCGCGTATGCGTTGGAATGCGATGCGATCACGGGGAAATTGTGCGCGTCGGCAATTTCAAAAATCTGTTCCGCAGACGCCTCCGATGCATGGGAGATATCGGGGATCATGCCAAGATCGATAGCGTGTGCAACCGTTTGCTTGCCCAAATCGGAGAGCCCGATGCTCGTATCATGCGCACCGCCAATGATGCTGACGCCTTTCCAAAGCGGCGTTAAAATGCGCACGCCGAGGCGGTACAAGAGATCGATGCGATCAAGCCGTTCCTCCAACACACGCGCATCCTCCAAGGAGAGATACAAGCGAGTGGCAGCAGTGTGGCACGCAGTGCTTGGAAAGAGTCCTGCGCTACCGTTTTGCAGGGCAGGATCGCGTTGCAGATTGGCGATCATCTCCAAAACTAAGCTCCAACCGTCGGCATCGGCTTGATGCGGCGGCGTCCAAAGCGCCATGACCTGTGCATATTTCCGATAAACGCTTGCTTGCTGTAACGAAACGGCAAACGGATTTTGCCAAAGTGGAAAATGCTCCACAGTCATGCGATAAGCGGTATCGCAATGCAGATCAAACAGCGAAAGCTCCATCAAAAACTCCTTTCGGGTCAATACGCGCCCTTTAGGTGGTGAATTTTGACGACCTTTGGAGGCTTGGTTTCGTCCTCCTTGAGCAACCAAACCTCCAAAACGTCCATGCGCGGTTGTTTTTTGGTGGGGTGCTCGTATAAGTACTGCCGCGCGGCTTGTCGTGTCAGGCGTTGCTTTTCGCTTTTTACGGCACAGCGCGGCGGGGGAGCGGTATCAATGGTCTCTTTGGTGTAGGTTCGTGTTTTGACCTCTACAAAAGCGACGGTATTGAGAGATGCGGCAATGACGTCGATCTCCATGTGCCCTGCGTACCAATTACGCTCCTTGATGGCATAACCGTGAAAGAACAGGTATCTTGCGGCGATCCGCTCGCCGTAAGCACCGATCTTTTTGGTCGTTTCAAGCTTTTTCATCTTCGTTCAAAAAGCGAATGAATTGCTTGCGGTGAATGGGAGAGGGGCCATAGAGGCGTAAAGCCTCCATGTGTTGCTTGGTTCCGTAGCCCTTGTGCTGTGCAATTCCGTACTGCGGATATTGGCGATCCAACTCCATACAATCGCGGTCACGCGCAACCTTTGCCAAAATCGATGCGGCGGCAATGCTGGGGCTTGTAGCATCCCCCTTGACGATGGGACGCGCCTGAACGGTGAATCCGCGCGCGATATTGCCGTCGATGAGTGCAAAATCAGCTTTGATCTGCAGTCCTTCAACAGCGCGGCGCATGGCAAGCATGGTTGCCGAAAGAATGTTCATTGCATCGATCTCCTCTACGGAGGCAGA
>JAZQYE010000197.1:0-1887 GCA_045633385.1 Eubacteriales bacterium
CATGGGGGTGTGCTCCGCGCTGAGCACGATGCAATGCTCGTTATAATATACGTAGGGAGAATACTGCAAGAACCACTCCTGCCCCGCAATTTGCAACGGAATGAGGCGGTGCGACTGTCTTGCCGCTTGGCTCATGCTTCCCGAAAAGCCCTCGTTCTCGCGGCAAAGCGCGCACTTGGGGTAGCCCGTTGCCTTTTGCTTTTTGGCGGCGGCAATTGCCTTGGGGTCTTTTTCGGGCTTGGAAAGATTGACGGTAATGTCAATATCGCCGTATTTGCCGTTGTAGATCCACTTGAGGTCCTTTTTGATGCGGTATGTACGAATGTAATCGGATGCGCAGGACAGGCGGTAGTAATAATCGGTCGCCTTTTGCGGGCTTTGGCGGTACAATTCGCCAAAGGTGCGAATGACCTCGCTCGGTCGGGGCGTCAGAATGCCCATCAGTTGGGTATCGAACAGGTCTCTGCCCGTAATGCCCCGATCGGGAATGATCTTGTGCTCAATTGCGTGATCGCACAACTGTCCCAAAAGGCTTTCCAGATCGATCTCGCGGCTCGCCTCTCGGTCGGGGGCAAAGTCAAGCACGCCAAGCTCGCTTGCCAAGCGATTGCACAAATAAACGCGATCCGACTCTTGTGCAAGCTCGTTTTGAACGGCGTACTCGACCAAATCAACAATCAAATTACAAACGTTTGTTTCCATGAGGTAATTTTTACCCTACTTTCCAAATTATAATAATATATAATTATATTATAGCACGAGAACGTTTTTTTGTAAATGCCATTTTGTGCCTTTTTGAAAATTTTTTTATTTTTTTTTGCAAACCTATTGACAAACGGTTTTGGAAATGCTATAATATTATCGATACAGAGTATCAATAAGCAAAAACTCATGAAAAATAAATCGTTGCACACTGCCGTGATTCGGCGATCGGATTTTTGAAATTTTTTTTGATTTTTTCAAAAATCCTATTGACAACAGGCAGAAATCATGTTATAATCTTATCGATACAAAATCTCAATAAGGAGCAAGGATATGCAAAGACGTTCCACCAAGCAACGCGAGATCGTCTATAACGCTCTGATGCGATTGTATCACCCCACGGCAGAAGAGGTTTATCAATATCTGCAAGGCGAGTTCCCTACAATCGGTCGAGCAACCGTGTTTCGTAATTTGTCAGTTCTTGCGGAGGAAGGAAGAATCGTTAAGCTCTTTTTCCCCGATGAGGTGGCGCATTACGACGCAAACGTTGACGGTCATTACCACTTTGTTTGCAAGCAATGCTCAAAGATCATTGATCTGCGCGCAAACACACAACCCGCTCTTCCCCACGATCTCGATTTTGAGATCGAGACGCAAGAGATCAATTTTTACGGCAAATGCAAAGAATGCCGACAAATTTAAACTTTAAAAATAAAAAAACACATACTTACAAGGAGAAAAAACAATGAAAAAGTACAGATGCTTGATTTGCGGTGAGGTTTTTGACGTAGCTGAGGGCGTTGAGCCCGTTTGCCCCAAGTGCGGTTTGAAGGGCAAGAAACTGGAGGAGATCGTTGAGGCTCCCAAGGCTAACAAGTACGCAGGTACCCAGACCGAAAAGAACCTTGAGGCTGCTTTTGCAGGTGAGTCTCAGGCAAGAAACAAGTACACCTATTTTGCTTCCGTTGCAAAAAAGGAAGGCTACGAGCAGATCGCTTCCCTCTTCCTCAAGACTGCCGACAATGAAAAAGAGCACGCTAAGCTCTGGTTCAAAGAGCTCAACGGTCTTGGCGACACCGCTCAAAACCTCGGCGCTGCCGCAGAGGGCGAAAACTATGAGTGGACCGATATGTACGACGGCTTTGCAAAAACCGCCGAGGAAGAAGGCTTCCCGGAGCTGGCTGC
>JAZQYE010000198.1:0-10465 GCA_045633385.1 Eubacteriales bacterium
TATGCGGGTACGAAAGGCCAGACGAGCCTCCGTTTTGTAATGGCAACGTGGATATTCAATTGTCTTGTTTTCATGGCTCGTTCCTCCTGTTTTTGTATGTTGTCAAAGTCTCTCACCCCAAATCGGGGGCACCTTTACACTTTTATCATACCACATATTTTTCTTGCTGTCAACCCCTTTTGGCTAACTTTGTATAGTTGCACAAACTGTCCCTTTTGTTTTTGTGCAAAGTGACCAAGGTAGATTTGGGAGGAATGGGCACAAAAAAAGGTACTGCGAGGTTCGTTTTCGCAGCACCATAAAACCATTATATCATACTTTTTGGCGTTTGTAAAGAGCAAATTTTACGCGAGCGAAAATTTCTCCCTTTTGCACAAAAACGCGCTTTCATTTTCTTGCATATTGCCATATTGAAATTTGCAAAAAAATGTGCTATACTATAAGTACCCTAAGAGAGGAGGTACAGTCCAATGAAACGTTGATCTACGGGCATTCGGCATGGCGGGTAATACAGCATGATGGACGTAGTGTGCGCAGGAGATAAAAAAGAATAAAAACGACCGTAAGCAATTAGGTGAGGACACAAACAAAAACCGTGTCAAAAGGAGAAGCTATATCACACGGCGGTGTAACGCTTTATATAGATTTTTAAAATGCTGATAAAGAGCATTGTGTGTTTCTTCCATCATCACCAAGCCGCTGACGTGCCCACCCGTTCGCCTTTTGAACCAACCTTACAACCCCAACAAAATGGATTCTCCAATCGAGAAATAAAAACGTGATTGTGTTGTTGGAATTGTAGCAAACGGCAAAAGGCAGATTAAGAAAGAGAGGATTAAAAAAGATGATAGAACCCCAGAGCGAACAGAAGTGACCCTTGATCGCAGGCTTACAACCTCGGTCAAGGGTCACTTTTATTGTCTCTCCCGTTTTATTTTTTTGCCTCTTTAAAGTAATACAAAAAGCTCCAATCCTGCGCCTCGTATTCTTCTTTGGTCAGCCATTGGTCGGAGGAGTCCTTAAACGCCTTGATCTCCTCGTCGTAATACGCTACCGAGTAGCAGTACGGCTTTTGCACGGACTCGGAATAATAGTGAATGGCGGCGTACATATCGGGAACGAGCTTGCCGTTCTGCCACAAATACTTGATCGCCTTGTCGCAGGTCGCGTAGCCGTTTTCGCCACGTCGCTCGGTGGTCTGCGTAAAAGCAAAGATCGCCTGCAAGCGGGAGTCCGCCTTGACGTTGCACAAGCCCGAAAGCTGATTGGATTGCGTAAAGGAGTTACGATTCGCGTCTCGGAGCCAGCAAACGTAGGTGATGCAATCCTGATCTTTGTCGGTGGCTATCATCATATCGAGCAGACCGTCAAAGTTGAGATCCTGCAAAACCAAGCCGTACGTGCCGCCTACGTTGCCAAGCTTGCGATCTGCCTTGACCTTTTGCGACCATACTACGTCGTCTCCCTTTTTAATGACCACCTGCTTTGCCTGCGTCCCCTGTCCGCGCACACAGTAGGTCAGGTCTCCCTCTTCTACCTCGTACAGCAGATCGTATCGCTCCGCCGCACACGACGTGCAGCTCAGCAACACCGTAATTGCAATTAACCATATAACAAGTGTTTTCTTCATTCTCTCTCTCCGTCTTTACCGTAATATCAATATATCAATATTATATCATGCTCCACGCCGTATTGTCAAGTCTTTTTTCGGAGTGGGAGTTTTTTGTGGGGAAACTTTTGTAGAGATGGATTTTGTGGGAAGGATTTTTTGGAGAGAAAAAAAGCAAAATGGGAGTGCTTTATTCCCTTTCCTTTATTTTGGGCAAAAAATCCTCAAAAGTTCCCCCCTCAAAAATCCCCCCTTCAAGCAAGGGCTTGACAAAATTCGTGTTTTGTGGTATAATGTAGTGTGCACGATACGGAAGCAGACTCTTTTTTTCGTTTTATCGGGATTCAATTGCGAAAGGATCACGCCTTTTTCCGCAAATCCATTCGTGCAGAGAGGAAGTTTTTTGATGCATAAGGAGCACGTCAAAAAGGTTCGGGCAAACTATTCGCGCAAGATACTGCTCGCTTTATTCGACCTTTTATGCTACCTGTTTGTTGCAACGCTGTACTATGCGTTAACCCTCATTTTTGAAGTTTCTATTCATTATACACAATCCGCTTACCTGACCAAATCCGCCATTCTGTTGGGCTGTATTTACGGCTACCGCTTGATATTCGGAATTTACCACAGCATTTGGCGATACAGCAGTAACATTGCCACGTACCTCAAGATCATTTTGGCAGATGCGGCAGGCGCCATGACGGCGGTGATCATTACCCGTGTTACGGGCTTGTACCGCGACATTTGGCTGTTTGCCATTGTTGCATCAATGAATGCCCTGATGGTATTGGCTTCTCGCTTTTGCTACGCGTTGGTTTACCGCCACCGCAAGCAGGCGGGCACGTTTGTGGGTCACAAGATTCGCGTTGCCATTGTAGGCGCAGGTCAGCTCGGCGTTTTGCTGGCTGACGAGCTTCTCAGCGGTAAATATCCCAAATATCAACCAATCTTTTTTATAGATAGAGACACCAAAAAGATCGGCAACCGCATTTTTGGCTTGAAGGTATTTCCCGAAAGCGACCTCACCGTCAGCTACATCAAAAATCAAAAGATCGAAGAACTCTTTTTTGCCGTAACGAATATGGATACCGAAACCGTTAAGGCACTTTACGAGCGCTACGGCAAAACGAACTGTAAGCTGAAAATTTACGACATGGGCTACAAGGAGGCTTCCCCCTCCGGTGAAACGGTCGAGCCCAACGTCAAGCGCGGCGGTACGTTGCAGGAATTCAGAATCGAGGACCTGCTGTTCCGTCAGTCCCTTTCCTTTAACGATTCTGCAGCGTTCCATTACTACACCGGCAAAAAGGTGCTGGTTACGGGCGGCGGCGGATCGATCGGAAGCGAGCTTTGCCGTCAGATTGCAAAGTGCAGACCCGCACAGCTCATTATTCTCGATATTTACGAAAACAACGCCTACGACATTCAGCAAGAGCTGGTGCGCAAGTACGGCGAAAAGCTCAACCTTGCGGTGGAGATCGCATCGGTTCGAGACGTTGCGCGCCTGGATTGCATCTTTAAGGCCTATCGCCCTGACATCGTTTTCCACGCCGCGGCGCACAAGCACGTGCCCTTGATGGAGCACAGCGGATGCGAAGCGATCAAAAACAACGTCATGGGCACGTACAACACCGCCAACATGGCAGAAAAGTACGACGTACAAAAGTTCATTCTCATTTCTACCGACAAAGCAGTCAACCCCACCAATATCATGGGCGCATCCAAGCGGATGTGCGAAATGGTGGTACAGTGCCGCACCGACAGCAAAACCAATTTTGCCGCCGTTCGCTTTGGCAACGTGCTCGGCTCAAACGGATCGGTCATTCCCCTGTTCCGTCGTCAAATTGCCGAGGGTGGCCCCATTACCATTACCGATAAGCGCATCATTCGTTACTTTATGACCATTCCGGAGGCGAGCCAGCTTGTGGTGCAGGCAGGCGCCATGGCAAAAAAGGGCGAGCTCTTTGTTTTGGATATGGGCAAACCGATCCGCATTTACGACCTTGCCGTTAATATGATCCGCCTTTGCGGACTCAAGCCCGACGTCGATATCAAAATTGAGGAGATCGGTCTGCGCCCCGGCGAAAAGCTGTATGAGGAGCTGTTGATCAAGACCGAGACCTTGGATCGCACCGAAAACAATTTGATCTTTATTGAGACCGATACTCCCCTGACCCGCGAGGAGGTAGAGCAAAAGCTGGCAGACCTCAACGCCGCCGTTGCCGCCTCGGTAGAAGAATTGAGCTCGGATGCGGTACGCGAAGCATTGCGCCGCGCCGTCCCCACCTTCTATACCCCCGAAGAGGTCAACAAAAAAGCCGCCGAAGCAGAAGAAATGAAAAAAGCGGCAAACGTACAATAAATATTTAATAACCTACAAAACGGGCTGAGTCACGTGACTCAGCCCGTTTTTGGTTTATCATTACAATTGGCGCGTGCGGTTGGCGATCATGCTCTTGAGCGTATCCTCGTCGATAACGGGAACACCCAACTGCTGTGCCTTGGTCAGCTTGGAGCCTGCCGCCTCCCCTGCTACCACAAACGAGGTCTTGGCAGATACACTGCCCGAGACCTTTCCGCCGGCAGCTTTGATCATATCCCCTGCCTCGTCGCGCGTCATGGTGGGGAGCGTACCCGTTAAAACGAAGGTCAAGCCTTGGAACAGGTCGTCCGCAGGCTTTGCGGTGGAGACCGTCAGCAAGCCCGCCATCGTCAGGCGCAAGCAAAGCTCTACGTTTTGCGGATGCGAGAAGAAATTAACCACGCATTGCGCCGTGATCTCGCCAAAATCCTCTACCGCGCAAAGCTCCTCGACCGTTGCCTTTTGCAACGCCTCCAAAGAGCCAAAGCGTGCCGCAAGTGCCGCCGCCGCGACCTCGCCCACGTTGCGAATACCCAAAGCATAGATCAAACGCTCAAGCCCCGCGTTTTTGGAGGCTTCGATGGCGTCGATCAAATTCTTTGCCGATTTTTCGCCCATGCGGTCGATCTTTGCAACGTCCTCTGCCTTTAGCCAATACAAGTCGGCGGCATCAAAGATCAATTCATTCTTCAAAAGTGCCTCCACAAGCTGAGGGCCGAGTCCGTCGATGTTCATGGCGTCCTTGGATGCAAAGTGCTCGATACCGCGTGAGAGCTGTGCGGGACAGCGGCTGTTGGTACAGCGTGTTGCCGCGCCCTCGTCGGCATCGTAAAAGACGGGCTCGCCGCAGGAGGGACAGCTTTGGGGCATGAAGAACTCCCGCGTCTGTGCGGAGCGGAGCTCGGGATGCGACTTGACCACCTCGGGAATAATATCTCCTGCCTTTTGTACGGTAACGATATCGCCGATGCGAATGTCTCGTTCACGGATCAATTCCAAATTATGAAGAGTTGCACGCGATACGGTCGTTCCCGCCAAGCGCACGGGCGAGAGCACTGCCGTGGGGGTCAGCACGCCGGTCCTGCCAACGGCGACCACGATATCCTCCAGCTTGGTCTGCTTTTGCTCGGGCGGGAATTTATACGCCACCGCCCACTTGGGCGTGTTGGTTCCCTCACCCAAACGGCGGCGGGTCTCCAGCTCGTCAATTTTAATCACCACGCCGTCAATGTCATAGGCAAGACCGTCGCGCAATTCGCCAAGGTGCTTGATGTGCGCAATGATACCCTCTGCGCTGTGCGAGGTATAGGTGTTCTCCAGCACGTGGAAGCCGAGCTCCCCAAGGCGCGCAAGCGTCTCGGTATGCGTCAGCGGTGCGTGACCGTCGAGATAGAGGCTGCCCTCCTGAAAATTAAACACGAAGATATCAAGCTTGCGCTCTGCCGCGATTTTGGGATCGAGCTGACGCAACGAGCCTGCCGCCGCGTTACGGGGATTTGCAAGCAACGCCTGACCCGATGCCTCACGCGCAAGATTGAGTCGCTCAAACACACTGCGCGGCATATAGACCTCACCGCGCACCGTCAGATCCAAGGGCTCTTTCAGCTTCATGGGAATGGAAAAGATCGTGCGCAGATTTTGCGTAACGTCCTCGCCCACAAAGCCGTCACCGCGCGTAGCGCCCTGTACGAACACGCCGCCCTCGTAACGCAAAGAGACCGAAAGACCGTCGATCTTCGGCTCTACCGAATAAACGGCGTCGGGCACGGTCTGCGATACGCGAGAAAGGAACTCATCCAGCTCCTCAAAGGAGAATACGTCGGAGAGTGAATTCATTTGCACCGTGTGCGTGACCTTTTCAAATTTATCCAGCGGCTTGCCGCCCACACGCTGTGAGGGGGATTCGGGATCAAAGCATTCGGGGTGCTCCGCCTCTAACCTGAGTAGCTCGGCGTACATCATGTCGTATTCGTAATCCGAAATTTCGGGGTCATCGTCCACGTAATAGCGCTTTGCATGGTACAGCAATTTTTTGCGCAGATCGCGGAGCTGTTGCTCGATATTTCCCATTTTGGCTACCGCCTTTCGTCAATTTTGTCAAAAAAACGAGTCCTTTACAGCACTCATCTTTTTTATTATACCATTTTTTTTTGCGTTTGTCAATCTTTTTTTGCAAAAAAATCATTTTTCTTTTCGCATTTTCGACAAATATTTTTTTAATTGTAAACATTTTTTGTACTATCTTTACAAAACGCAAAATGTGTGCTATACTATACTTGCAAGGAAGATCACACGCCTTGTATATACTGAACGAAAGGTAAGGAAAGCAAGATGAAGATTACGATTACCGGCAGACAAATGAACGTTTATGAAGAGATGAAATTGCTCATTGAAAAAAAGCTTGCAAAGTTTGAAAAATTCTTCCCCGGCGAGGGCGAGGCTACCGCAACGCTCAGCTGTAAGCATAATCAAAAATTCATCGAGATCACCATTTCCGCTGCGGGAACGCTTTTCCGCAGTGAAGTAGGCGCCGAAAGCTTTCGCGATGCACTCGACGACGCAATTACCAACATTGAGCGTCAGATCCGCAAGAACAAAACAAAGCTCGCTAAAAAATTGAGAGAGAACGTGTTTATCCCCTACGCGGAAGAAGCCTATGACGATACGGTGGCAGAGGAAGAAGAGATCATTCGTACCAAGACCTTCCCCAGCAAGCCCATGTCTCCCGACGAGGCAATTTTGCAAATGAATTTGTTGGGACATCAATTTTTCGTATTTAACGACGACCAGACCAACGCGACCTGCGTGGTTTATAAACGCCACAACGGCGGTTACGGACTCTTGATTCCCGAAAAGGAATAAGCTATTATCCGCCCAAAACCATCGTGGGTGCCTCAAAGTGACTTTGAGGCACCCACGAATCTTTATTGATTGCTCTTTTCCCGTTTGCGAAGCATCGAATATACGGGAATGGCGATCAGCGGAAACAACATTCCCACCAGCATGCCAATCTTCATACCCAACTGCTCGGGCGTCGCGCCCAAAGTATTAGCCATGGAAATAACAGCCGGATGTACCATGGTAAAATCGGTTACAATGCCAACCAACTGCGGGCCGATCGATGCGCCAAGGTCGCCGCCTGCCGCCATTAAAGCATAGATCAGTACCCCACCCTGCGGATAACGCTCCGATGCAACGATCAGGCTTCCGGGCCAGAGCATGGATACGCAAAAGCCCGTGCATACGCATCCGATCATAGCAAATATCGCAAACGGCGAAAGTGCCGCCAAAAGATAACAGCCTGCGGCTCCAATGGCTCCCATCAGCAATACGCGTGCCGGATGCTTGCCGATTTTTGCGTACAACGTTCGTCCAAGCCCCAACGCGGCAGAAAAAAGTGCCACGCCAAAAATATCACCCCACACCTTGGGAATACCAAGCGCACGCTCGACGTATCCGGACACCCACTGCGCCATGATACACTCCGAAGCACCGCCCATAAAAATGGCAACGATGCACAGCCACACACCGCGGTCACGCAAAAAGCGCAACACGCCCGAAACTCTTTCAGGTGTCTGCATGCTTGGAATTGCGGCACCGGCATACAAAAAAGCAGAAATCAGCGGTACCAGCATCAGCGCAACGGTCAAATACTGCCAGCTGCTTTGTTTAAAAATCAGCAAAAACAGCGTTGAAAACAGCACCACGCCAACAACGCCCCATGCGTAAACGGAATGCAGCTTGCTCATTTCGCGGTCGGGATCCTTTGCGGGGATCGCCGCAATCACGGGGCTGATCAAGACCTCACCCAGTCCTGCCGCCACCGAAAAGATCACCGTTCCGATCGCCAAGCCCAGGTACACCGTTTGCGGAAAGAGCACGGGAGCCATAGCAAACACGCCAAGCCCCAGTATGGTGATCCACGGAATGAGCTTGACCGTAAGCGGAATGTTGAATTTGTGCGAAAAAAAGGAAAAGATCAGATCGATCGTCAATTGCGTGCAAAAATTGATCAACACCAACGTGCCCAACAGCGAGTACGAAATATCGTACATACCGCGAAAGGTCAAAAACAGCAGCGGTGACAAATTGCTTACAATGGACATTGAAATATTGGACGTATAGCACGCCCATTTGAGTCGTTGGTAATTTTTTTGCATATCAAACCTCTTTGCTTGTTTCAATCACCCATTATTATAGCACACAAATATCCAATTGTCAAGTGCTTCCAACAGGTAAAACAGCATCGATTTCGTCGCTCAAAACCGAGATTTACGTGTAACGCCCCTTGTAAATCAAAAGATTCAAATCAAGAAAAAAGGCCGTTACACTTACAAGCGAGCCAAATGGCAGATTCTCATAAGAATGTTGGCTTACAGAGGTAACATTTGCTTCGCAGTAAACAAAAATTACGAATCCTGCCGTAAGGCAGATGAGAAAAGCACCCGCTTTGTTTGCAGGTGCTTTTGGAGCCGGTGATGTGACTCTGAATAAAACTTCGGCTTCGCCTCGTAGACCTGATGCAACATTGCCCATAGGGCAAATTACGAATCATCGCGCAAGCGAATTCGTAACGAAAAAGGACTACCCAAATGGATAGTCCTTTTGGAGCTGGTGATGTGACTCGAACACACGACCTGCTGATTACGAATCAGCTGCACTACCGACTGTGCTACACCAGCGTATTCACAACGCATCTATTATAACCGATAAAAGCAAATTTGTCAAGATTATTTTTCAAAAAAAACAAAAGTTTTTTCAAAAAATCCATATGATTCGTAAATATTTTGGATTCTCTTTCCTTCCCCACTTGATTTTATCAACAAACTGTGCTAAAATAATAGCAGAAAACAAAACGAGGTTACTTATATGAATTTGTGTGATATCAAAACCGTAAAGCAAGTGATGTCCATGTTCCACCTGACCTTTCGCAAGGAGTTCGGGCAAAACTTTTTAACCGACCGCACGGTGGTAGAGGACATTGCCAACGAGTGCTGTGAGGATGAAAACAGCACGATATTAGAAATTGGCCCCGGAATAGGAACGCTGACCTACGAGCTTGCACTCCGCCACAAAAACGTGATCGCCCTGGAGATCGACCGCGGCTTGATTCCCGTTTTGGATTACACGCTGGGCGAATTTGAAAACGTCAAGGTGTATAACGAGGACGTCATGCAAGCGGACCTGAACGCGCTGCTCGCCCCTGCGTTTGAAGCGGGCAAGGTGTCGGTGTGCGCCAACCTCCCCTATTACATCACCTCTCCCATTTTGATGAAGCTGTTGGAAAGCGGTCTCCCCTTTGATTACATTACCGTCATGATTCAAAAAGAAGTTGCCGACCGCCTCTGCTCCCCTGCAGGCGGCAAGGACTACGGTGCCATTACGGCGGTGCTTGCCTATTACGGCGAGGCAGAACGCCTCTTCAACGTCCCCGCCGACCGTTTTATGCCCGCGCCCAAGGTGGATTCCGCCGTTATTCGGATTCGCCTTTACCGCGAGCGTCCTTACCGTCCAAACGACGAAGCACTGCTCTTTCGCACCATTAAAGCCGCCTTTGCACAACGCAGAAAAACACTCTCCAATGCATTAACGGCAGGCTTTTCGGAGCTTTCGAAGGAGCAGATCAACAACGTGATCGCAGCCTGCGGCTTTGAGCCCTCCGTGCGCGGTGAGCGACTCTCCATTGCCGACTTCGTCACGCTGTCCGATCGAATCGGTGAAATTCTGAATACCTGATCCCATCAGGGAGTATGCAACCGTAATCGCCTTGCATACTCCCCTTTTTTGGCATTTGAACCGCTCGTTTTGCGCATTGTTGCGCATTGTTCAAAAAAAAGCTGTTGATTTGCCGTTTTTGTTGCCAATCTTGACAATGCACCAAAAAAGGACTATAATATATGATAATAGTTTGTGACCAACGGTCAGAAAGGATTTTGGTATGTACGATATTGCTGTCATTGGCGGCGGCGTTGTGGGCGGTATGATCGCGCGCACGCTTTCCGCTTTCCGACTCAAAATTTGTATTCTCGAAAAAGCGCACGACGTAGCCACCGGTGCAAGCTCGGCAAACTCTGCCATCGTGCACGCGGGCTTTGACGCCAAGGAGGGCTCTCTTAAGGCAAAGCTGAACGTGCGCGGCTCCGAAATGATGGAGGGCGTTTGCCGTGAGCTTGGCGTCAAGTACAAAAACAACGGCTCTCTCGTGATCGGATTTGACGAGGAGGATCGCCAAACGCTGGAGGATCTCATCCGCCGCGGCAACGCAAACGGCGTGCGCGGCTTGCGCATTCTGGAGCACGACGAGCTGTTAGAGCTGGAGCCAAACCTCTCCTCCGATATTCTTTGCGCGCTCCACGCGCCCACGGGCAGTATCGTTTGCCCCTACGAATTGACCATTGCCTCGATCGGTAACGCCATGGATAACGGTGCCGAGCTCAAGCTCGATTTTGAGGTCTGCGACCTCACCAACGCAGGGGAGCACTACACGGTGCGCT
>JAZQYE010000199.1:0-1920 GCA_045633385.1 Eubacteriales bacterium
TCTTGCGATTTTTAGAAGAAAAAGAGCAAGCGCCAAAGCCTGACGCTTGCTCGGTAATGGATGATAAAACGGATGAAAGAATGGTCGCCTGCGCGTATCACTCTGTGATCAGCGTGGTGTTGGCGTTCTCCCCAATGGTAAAAGCTTGGTTATCGGAGGAAAATTCGTGAAATTCCACCGATACGTCCTTCAGTCGTATCGTCAACGGATCTTCCGCGGTTGCGATCGGTGCAGAGGTTTGCTTCAGATCGATAAATCGAACGTTTTCAAGAGTGAATTCGCCCAAGCGCGTTCCCATTTGAAGCGTTTCTCCGTCTGCCACGTAGTTCAATATATCCTTGGCGTTTTCAATGACGCAGTTTTTGAAATGAATGTCGGAGGGGACGTCGGGGTAATTGATGCTTGCAAAATAAACCACGGTGTGCAAGAGGTCGTGGCGACCTTCCTCACGTCTGAGCTCAACGCCCTTGCCCTTTACAACCGTTTTGCGGTGCGGATAATATCCGGGGCCGTAGGCATACATATCCTCTATTCGAATATTGACACCGCCAATGCGGAAAAGATCGCACGAGGTGTTCAAAATGCAACGACGTACCAACAAATTTTTGATGTTGATGCCTGCAATGCAATCGTCTCCGGTCTTAAAAAGGCAATCCTCGACCAACGCATCTTCGGTGCAGTGGAGGTGAATGCCATCCGAGCCGCCAAGGCAGGTGACCTTGCGCATGGTCAGATTTTTGCAATTGTTCGCTTCGTGCAAAAAGTTGCCGCTATGCCTTGCCGTATATCCTTCAAACAACACGTTTTCGCAGCAGCTGAAGAATATGGCGTGCGGTCCGCGGTAGCCCTCCTCTCCGTCGGGATCGTAGCAGTTTGCACCATCGATCACCGAGCCGGGCTCTCCGATGATAGAGACGTTCTTTTCACCGTAGGAGGAGATGATCGCCCGACGGTAGGTCTCCCACGGTTCGCCGTAATATTGTGTGATCAGCTCCATATCCGAGCGCATTTCAACGTGCGCGGGAATGGCAAAGACCTCGTAGTCGTCGCAGTTATCACTTCCGTACAGCTCGGCGCCGCTCTCCAAATAGAGCGTGGTGTTGGAGTGCATATAAAGAGCCGCCGTATAAAAACGCCCCTTGGGAATGACGACGGTTCCGCCGCCGTTTTTACAAAGATCCAGCACTGCCTGTATGCTTGCGGTTTGAAGCGCGGTAATATTTGGAGCAACACCGTAATCGGTGATTTGATATGTAGCCATGGCTTTTTATTCCTCTCAAAAACGATTGATTTTTGTACATTATAGCATAAAAGCTTGAAGATTTCAAGACTTTTGTGCCAAATCACGCCGAATGCAAACAGAAAAGCCACCCGATTGGGTGGCTTTTCTGTTTGTGTTTGGCGACCGAAATAGATGACATTAACGATTAACCACCGTT
The DNA here is from genome assembly GCA_045633385.1 of Eubacteriales bacterium. Taxonomy (GTDB): domain Bacteria; phylum Bacillota; class Clostridia; order Oscillospirales; family CAG-272; genus UMGS1865. The sequence goes on from JAZQYE010000199.1 coordinate 1,440, forward strand.
GTATTCGTAGCCATATCTCCGATAGATTTATTTGTTGCAATAAGGAGAATCGCTTCTATCGGGTAAATAAAGAAAAACAAATTACGAATAATCAATTTTTGTTTTTTGGGAAGCTCGTTCGTTTCGTTGTCTATAACACGAAGCTTAAAAATGCGCTTGGCGACACTTCTTCCCTTGAAGAGAACATCTCGAACGACGAAAAGCACAGGATAAGACAAAACAAAAAGAACGAATACCAAAGCATATACGGCCTTTAATCCCTGAGCTTCTGTAATTGTTTTGAAAATAAAAGCATAGACAAGCGCAGGAATACCACACAAATTCCAATCTATGATCCAAGCAAGTATTCTTCTCAATTTCATACGGTAGTCCTCCTATAAAAGACTTTACAAATTTATTATAGCATAAAATCGTGGAGATTGCAAGAGTTTGCGGGAAATTGCGGCGAGGATCAATGAAATCGTGCTACGCACGATGAAAT
>JAZQYE010000200.1:0-4876 GCA_045633385.1 Eubacteriales bacterium
AATTGTCAACAAATGTCAAGAGATTTTAAAAGAGTTTGCAAGCGCGTTTGACTTTTTTTGCAAGCAAGAGTCCTAAAACGGGGAGGAGTAGCCTTATTCTGCAACCTCGACCACCGTTGTGCCAAAGTCGCTGAAGCTAAACGTCACCTGCAATAAAAAGATATCATTGCCAAGGTCTTGCTTCATATTGCAGGAGATCTCGGAGATGTAGTGATCTGCGTTGATTATATCACTCTTTTGCAAAAATTACAAGGGTTTTTCAAAAAACGAGCAAAATATATTTACATTCGGTGCGTTTTGTAGTATAATGTACGCAAGAAAAAATGCAAAAGAGGATATAAGAGCATGATAGAGATCAGAAAAACGGTTGAAGCAGATCTGCCGCGCATTGGAGAGATCTACGAAAACGCCAAGCGTTTTATGCGCGAGAGCGGCAACCCCAACCAATGGAACAGCGGCAAGCCCAACGCCGAAACCGCGCGTGAGGATATGGAAAACGGCGTCGGCTACGTTGCGGTAGAGGACGGCAAGATCGTGGCGGTATTTATGTTCTCGCTTGACGGTGAGCCGACCTACGAAAAGATATACGACGGCGCATGGCTCTCCGAAGAGCCCTACGGCGTGATCCACCGCATTGCGGTTGCCGAGCAGGGCAGGGGAATTATCGACGCTTGCATCAACGCCTGCTTTGCACGTTGTCAAAATTTGCGCATCGATACCCACCGCGATAATTTGCCCATGCAACGCGCCCTGCAAAAGCGCGGCTTTTGCTATTGCGGCATCATCTATCTCGAAAACGGCGACGAGCGTTTTGCGTATCAAAAAGTGTAAGGTGGCGCGGATTGATAAAAAAATAGGGGAGTCCGCCACGTTGCAGACTCCCCGTTGTTGTTGGGTGAGTGTTTTCTTTCTTTTTGGATGATTAAGCGGCGCGTTTTGCAAAAAAGTGTGATCATTTTTTTGAAACTCCCGAATAAATGTTATAGGCGAGCGCAATATGCGCTCGCCTTACTAATTCATCAAAAATACATGACCATATAAAAATCCAAAAGCCTTTAAACGCGTGAGCTGTTTTGAAAAAACAGCGACGGTTGCTTATGAAGTCAGTTGTTGTAGGTGATGATATCGCTTTTGATTTTTGGAATTGCCTTCAAGCGGCTCATAAATTCGTCCAAATGTTCTTGATACAAGCCTCTTGGGTCAACGCTGTATTGTAGGCAAAGTGCCGCCGCATAGCCGACTACTTCTCCCATCATGCCGCCCGTACGCATGACTCTTACGGTGCCGAGTGCATCGTGCGATACGCTGACGTTTCTGCCCGCCATAAACAGGTTGGAAACGTTTCTGGAATACAGCGCGCGGTAGGGAATAAAGTACGGTTCCTTAAATTTCTCGTGGTAATCCTTGGTAATAAAGCCGTCTCCCTCGCGAAAAGCACTGTAAAATCTCTTGTCAGGATAGTGAACGTCAAAGTTCCACGTGGAGGGAATGCATCCGTCCTCCGAAAAATGTTCTTTCAGAACGTCGTTCTTGGTCAGGATAACGTCACCGAGCAGTCGTCTGGATTCGCGCTTTCCACCAATGTAGGAGGAATATCCAAGCTTGTAGTCTTCGTAGCTGTGCTCGTAATTCTTCAAGGTACTCCAAGCACCGTACATAGCGCGGAAGTTCAAATCTCTTGCGTATTCCGCTGCAAAAATGGGATCGTGCTCACAGCCACTCTCCCAGAACCAACAGCCCAAGGATCGCGCACCTTCGCCGCCGTAAACGTCCTTGATCCCCTCTTTTCCGGGGAAATCGACCCCCTTGAGATCAATTGCCCAAGAGCATTCCGGAAAGCTTTGCTCTCTGTCTGTCTTTTCCACGTACCAGATGTTGGTCATGCCCATGTGACCGTTTGTGGTTACCTCAAAATCAGCTCCTGCCAAATAGCCGAGCGTTGCATCGCCGGTGCAGTCGCTGAACAGCTTGCCCACAATTTTGCGGCGTGTATGGCTACGGTAATCCCATGCAATCACGCTTTTTATCGCGCCGTTCTCGGTCACCGCGTCGGTTACGATATGCTCCATGTACAAGGTGACGTTCTTTTCATTCAGCAAAAGCTGTAGCTTTTTGCCGTCCTCGTAGTTTTCACCTCGATTTTCGTCCCCGTAATGTCCTACCTTTTGTTGCTCCAATTCGTTTACGATATTTCCAATACCGGGAAAAGGCTCATAGTGCGTTTTTCCGCCAAGCCATACGCGTACCTCCGAGCTGTTGTTGCCGCCAACCACGGGGCGATCCTGAATCAAAGCCGTTTTTAAGCCGTTCCTTGCCGCCGCCAACGCCGCGCAAATTCCGGGAATTCCCGCGCCGCAAACGACAAGATCGTAGCATTCCGTTTCAACGGGAGTCTCTGCCCCCGTAGCCTGATACACAAAGGAAGAGACCGCACTTGCGCTTTCGGGCAAAACGAGGCTTTCGTCTTTTGTAAAAACGATCATGCCCACTCTTCCCTCAAAGCCGGTCAGATCGTGGAGATCGATGCGGTGCGATCCCTTTGATAAGAAGAGCGTTCCGCCGTTTTCCCAACCCCATTTGGGGGTGACAGAGCCAAAAACGCCTCCCACTTTTTGTCCATCTACGTAAATTTCAAATATGCCGGGGGCTTCCTCCTTCTTCCACGGAGCGACCCAATTAAAGGTATAAACAAACGCGTTGTATTGCCCCTCCTCGGGAGCATCAAATTCGATTGTCGCATCTTGAACAGGGTTTCCCAAGCCGTGTGCCAAAAGATATGGCATACCCATAGTGGTAAAGAACTGTGTGTCAAGAACCCAGCCACCGCTGTTTTTGAATTCCGTAGCCATTATAACGATCGTATTGGGATTTTGCATATTTTACCTCCATCAGTTCAAATTGGCAGATTGAGCGATCACCAAATATCAAACGTAACTATAGCACGTATAATTATAGCACAAATTTTTCACAATGTAAATAGGGAATGTCTTTTTTTTTTGAGTAAAACGGAGCAGTGCCAATGAGGATGAGAGTGCTATGGGGAAAATCGCATGCCTTCACCTTGTCAGCGGTGAGCTTCTTGGCACATCTATCAACGGCAATACAAAGGATGGCAGAGCGAAAAGCTTTGTTTTTTTTGTAAAAAATTGTAAAATCGAAAAAAATCGCCCCATGATACTTGACAAACGGCAAATGATATGGTATCATAAAAAAGAAGGGGCGTTAGCGCAGCTGGGAGCGCACGACACTGGCAGTGTCGGGGTCACGGGTTCGAATCCCGTACGCTCCACCAGAAAAAAGCACACATTTGTCTACCAAGACAATGTGTGCTTTTTTCAACGAAATAAATCCCTTGCGGGATTTGTGAAATGCACTGCGTGCGTGAAATACGCTCCGCGTGTGAAATGCGCTGCGGCGCGTGAGGGGATTTATTTCATTTCACATTGCGACCTGTGGGAGCAATATTTCACAATTCACGCAGTGAATTATTTCACATTCGGCGTATGCCGAATATTTCACTTGAAGAACGCAACAAGTTTCGGATGATATACACGCCTTCGGCGTGATTGGGACGCAAAGATGCGAAATGCACTTGAATTAGCTTGTAAAATGTGGTATAATACACTTGAAGAGGTGATAATGATGACAGACAATCCCTTTGAAATCACACACGAAATAATTGTCGAAACCGGCAAAAGAATTTGCATTGGCCATAGCATAGCACACGCTTTACACATATCCGGGCATTATTTTGTTGCATATGATGCCTTGCCGATCCTCTATTTGTGGGTGGACTTGAATTTCAACAAAGTTAGTATCTATTATGCGGATGGTTTGGTTGTAAGCTGGACAAATCGTTTATTTAATGCTTATATCACGCAGTTTGGAATATCAATTTCTGCTGATGGAAATTATATTTTGGCTCAAACATGGGAGGGTGGCTTATATTGCATCTCATCTCGAACAGGAGAAAAAATATGGAGAACGCAAAGCAAGGTTGCTGTAAAAAACATATATGTAAACAGCAATACAATTTGTATCAATCGAAAAGATAAATATTTGGAGTTGGTCGACCTTTTCACAGGAGAGGTAACTCGCGAACGGAAAATTACGATTCATGAATTTTTTGCAGTTGACACTTGCCGCTTTATGTGTAGAACAACAGCTAAGAAATGGGAAGTTGTTGATTCTAATACGTTAGAAACCGTTGATACATTTTCAACCGACGATAGAGATTCTGTTCGTTCTTGGTTTTCTATCTTCTATTCATAATGTAAAAAAGGATACCTTTTGTTCGCTTTTACCTCGATTTTTGACCTTTTATCACGTTTTTTGAATGATGTTTGCCTTCGGCAAATGATGTTGGCTTTTCCAATGATGACGGCTTCCCCTAATGGTGCGATGTTTGCCATATTTTATGGCAAACATCGCATCATTGCGAAACGAAGTTGAGCAATTTTCTTATCGGTAGCGGTAGGGCGCTGTGCCATGGACTTGCATCCGATCAGCTCATCTGCAGAAACACCAAGCAGGTCGCAAAGCTTTGCCAATTTGTCGCAATCGGGGCGACCGATGCCTTTCTCCCAGTTATAGATTACTCTGCCCGAACTCTCACCAAGTGCATCGGCAATGTCACTATTTTTTTCAGCTTTCCCCACGCTTGCGTCTGAGGCAAGCATAGCGCCAGGACGTCCACTGCCAAAGGCAGTGGCGTCCTATGATGTCACACCGCAATTTGGCGGCGCCCTCCTCGCACCGTTCCTGCGCTCACGCCGGGACATAATCGGGCAGAAGCCCAAACCCACTTACCTTTTCTTTACAAAAAGAGAGAGGTCGCGTGACCTCGCTCCGAAACAGCGTCAATATGAGAGTTTAA
>JAZQYE010000201.1:0-8193 GCA_045633385.1 Eubacteriales bacterium
CACCAGCTTATCCTCTACGTCGTTTTCGCGGTGAACGATGCCGATGATATGCGCGTCAAACGCCTCTACGGGGTGCTCCACACCCAAAAGATAAACGTCCATCTCCTCGCCGTCGCCACCCAGCACGTCGGGGATATAACCGTAATTGATGGGATAGATCAGATCGTATTTTTCCTTGTGATGCACGTATCCAATGGGGCGATCGATGCCGATGTGCACCGTTTTGCCGAGATAAGAGTGCGCCAAAGCCTTGCGCTCCTCATAGCTCAAATATGCTTCGCTCATAATTTTGTACCTCTTTTTTAAAACAATTCTTATTCTTAATTTAAAATATTGCAAAAAACAAGCAAAAAAACGGAAAAATATTGACGAGGGTGTCATTTTGCTTGACTTTTGTCGGCTTTTATGGTATAATAGTCGCCGTGTGTTGCACCAATACGACCGAAAGGAGTGCCTATGAATTCCATCAAGCTATCGGATCATTTTGACGTCAAAAAGCTGTTGCGCTTTACGCTCCCCAGCATTGCCATGATGATCTTTACCTCCATTTACGGTGTGGTGGACGGTTTTTTCGTTTCCAATTTCGTTGGAAAAACGCCGTTTGCAGCCGTTAATTTTATCATGCCGTTTTTGATGATTCTTGGCACGGTGGGCTTTATGCTCGGTGCGGGCGGCAGTGCCTTGATCTCCAAGACCTTGGGCGAGGGAGACGGCGATAAAGCCAATCGCATTTTCTCTCTTTTGACTTATACCGCGGCGTTTTGCGGCGTGGCGTTTTCGGTGTTGGGCATCGTGTTCTTGTCTCCAATCGCCTCCTTGATGGGTGCCGAGGGGCAGATGCTTGCTGATTGCGTGACCTACGGCAGAGTCATTTTGGTCGCCCTCCCGTTTTTCGTACTGCAAATGGCGTTTCAAAGCTTTTTCGTCACAGCCGAAAAGCCACAGCTCGGTCTTTGGGTCACGGTTGCGGCAGGCGTTACCAACATGGTACTGGATGCCGTGCTCGTTGCAGTGCTCTCGCTCGGTCTTGTGGGCGCGGCGCTTGCCACCGCGTTGAGCCAATTCATCGGCGGTGTGATCCCGTTGATCTATTTTCTGCGACCGAACGACAGCTTGTTGCACCTGACGCGTGCGCGCTTTGACGGCGGCGCATTGCTCAAGACCTGCACCAACGGCTCCTCGGAGCTGATGAGCAATATTTCCATGTCGCTTGTGGGAATGCTTTATAACGTTCAGCTGTTGAGCTACGAGGGCGAAAACGGCGTTGCGGCGTACGGCGTGATGATGTACGTCAACATGATCTTTCTTGCCGCATTCATCGGCTACTCCATTGGAACAGCTCCCGTGGTCGGCTATCATTTTGGCGCAAAGAACCGCGCGGAGCTCAAAAGTCTGCTCCGTAAAAGCGGCATGCTCATTCTGGTCGGCTCTGTCGCCATGCTGATACTTGCTTTTGTACTCGCCACGCCGCTGACACGGCTGTTCGTCGGCTATGACGAGGCACTTTGCGAATTGACCAGACGCGGATTTTTGATCTTTTCTTTCTCGTTTTTGTTTGCGGGCTTTGCCATTTTCGGGTCGGGCTTTTTTACCGCTCTTAACGATGGCTTTACCTCGGCGGCAATCTCTTTTTTGCGCACGCTCGTGTTTCAAATTTCGGCGGTGCTGTTGTTGCCCTTGATCTGGGAGAGCGACGGTATTTGGATCTCGGTCGTGGTTGCCGAGGCAATGGCGGTGGTCGTCTTTCTTTGCTTTTTGGTGGCAAAGAGAAAAAAATACGGTTATTTTTAATTTATCATTCCATTAAAAACGCCGCTGTGCAAAAGCCGAAATGGTTTTGCGTGGCGGCGTTGCTTTTTGTGACTGGAATTGCATTTTTTAAATTCTGCGCACGGGGCAGGGAAGCGGCTCACCATGGCTCCAATGCTGTAGCACGCGGTCGATCTCCTCACGGCTCTCGGTCGAAAAGATAAAGTGCTGTGCGCAAAGATTTGCCGCCTGCAATTGTGCCTGACGGTCGGACATAGAGGTTGGAACGCTGTTGTAAATGACGTTTCGGTGCTCCCACTCGCGCAAAACGGGGAAGCTGACGCCGCGGCGGTCGCGGAGCGTGACCGTTCCCTTGGCGCACGCGTTGCAATCTGCGATCTCCTTGATCACGCATTTTTCAAGCGTCATCAAAGGAATGCGGCCGTACACGATCAGCTCGGTGTTGCCTGCAATATCGCGTGCCTGCGGCAGGGTCAGCTCGGGCGAGAGAATGAGAGAGGAAATTCCCATTTGCTCCAATACGCAAACCGTTTCGCTGTTGGTCGCGTTCAAGCGGAAGTCGCCCACGGGCTCAAGACCCACGCGGCGTACAAGCTCCAAGTGTCCGAGGTTGCCCACCACGGCGTAGCGAATACCGCGCGAACGGGCGGCTTCGAGCTGTTTTTCCACCGTGGGAAGGTCGTGCTCAAAAATGACGGGCGGCAAAATTACGCCGTCGGTCTGCTCGTTCTCCTTGCCAAGCGGCAAATAGATGCGGTCAAAGAACTTGCGCGCTGCGGGAGTGACCTGTTCGGCAACGTAAAAACGCGCGGTGCGGCAGGCTTTTTTGGTAAAAGAGGATTTTTGCATTTGATAGGGGAATGACTCGATCGGATCGGGACGCTCCTGCTCCTCCCACGCGACAACGGCGCGGCGGCGCAGGTCGTTCAGGCGCGATACGGGAAGCATCAGCCCGTCGTCCATGCTAGCGTCAAAGGCTTGCAGGGTGTAGGGCGTGCCGCCGAGCTTGGACAAATTGCGTTCCAGATGCTCGCGCGTCAGCGGGGCTGTCAATGCGACTTGCGGAACGTCGCCCGTAACGCTAACGGTGCGTACGCCGTTGGAAACGGTGAGGGATATCGGCTCGTCTGCTTTCATTTTTACGGTGAATCGAAGCGGTATCTTTTTGGTCAAGCCGACAAAGGGGGCTCTGGCGCGGGATGCCGCTTTGTTGTCATCCGAGCGAACGCCGAGCATGCGGTGCCCGATGCGCTCGGTGTAGTATCCGTCGGTAAAGCCGTCGCGTGAGAATGCGTCTGCCAACTCGCAAAGCTCCTCGGGGGTTGCGGCGCGACGCTCGTCCAGCAGTCTGCGCCAGATGCGTGCGGTGTCGCGCACGTATTCGGGGGATTTCATGCGCCCCTCGATCTTGAGGGAAGCCACGCCGCCTTCGATCAGCGCGGGCACGTGCGCGGCAAGGGAGAGATCCTTGAGCGAGAGCGGATATTCGCATCCGCCCTTTTTGCAGGCAAAGGGGAGACGGCAAGGCTGTGCACACTCACCGCGATTGCCGCTTCTGCCACCCACCAGAGAGGAGAACAGACATTGCCCCGAATGGCTGACGCAGAGCGCGCCGTGAATAAACGCCTCGATCTCCAAGGGGGAGCTTGCAACGGTAGCGGCAAGATCCTTGGCAGGGGTCTCACGCGCGATGACCATGCGTGAAAATCCCAATTTTTGCAATTCCCGTGCCGAGAGTGCATTGTGCCCCGATGCTTGGGTGCTTGCGTGCAGCTCCATGGATGGAATGGCGCGGTGAATGGCGGCGGCACCGCCGAGATCGGCTACGATCAGGGCATCTACGCCCACGCTTGCGGCATCCTTGGCGGCTTGCACGAAGGCAGAAAGCTCGCGGTCGGTCACCAGCGTATTCAGGGTCAGATAGACCTTGACACCAAAGGCGTGTGCGCGCAAAACGGCGGAGCGCAACGCGTCTCCGCCGAAATTGTGTGCGTTCATTCTTGCGTTAAAGGCAGAGCCGCCGAGGTAAACGGCATCGGCTCCTCCCTCAATTGCCGCGTCAAGTGCCTCGGGAGATCCCGCGGGGCAGAGCAGTTCGGGCAAGGGATGGACGAAACGATCAGACATCGCTATAGGTCAAAAAATCAAACATGGCACCAACGCGACTTTTTGCGGTGGCGGCTTTTTGCGCCTTCTTTTCCTCCAAGGGCGTTACCACGGGAGCCGGAGCAGGCTCTTCCTCTGCGGCAGGCTCGGTGGGAACGTCGTCAAAAGCGGAGAGCTGTGCAGGCTCTTCCTCGCTCTTCTTTTGGAAGGGCTTGGGTACGTACTTGGGCTTTTCCGCAGCAGGAGTGGCAGGTGCCGTCGTGCTCTCGGGCGTGGGGGTAGCGGAGATGGAGGCACGGTCGAGGATCGAGCGCATGACGCTTGCATCCTTGCGCAGGGTGTCAAGCTCCTCTTGCAGGCTCTCAATGGTCTTTTTCAGTCTTTCGTTATCTGCCGAAAAACGGAAAGCGTCCTTTTCTACCTTTTTAAACGCCTCCTGCATTGCAATTCTCTCGGAGCAATAAGAGAGTGCGCAAAGAATAGCCGCCTCGTTTTTGGTGCAACGGGGGCTTTTGAGATTGATGTCTCTCATGCGGCGGTCGAGCATACCGACAATGTTTTCTACCTCATCGGGAGATGCGTCGCTGATGATGTTCAATTCCATATCCGCAACGGTAATGCTGTACTTTTGTTTCATAGGAATCACGAATCCTTTCTTTTCATGCGTGCCACGTTGTGCCGCGTGAACTTTTTTCAGCGTGCCGCAAAATGCGTTGCGACACACGTATCCACTTATATTATACAATAAAAAAATTCAAAAGAAAAGGGGGATTTGCAAAAAAGTTTGAAAAAAATAAGAAAAATTTAAAAAATATCCGCAAATAGGGCTTTGATCGGCAAGTGTGGTTTACCGTTTGGAGACTCGAACGGCACAACTGTACCGCGCGCCCGTAAAAAGTGAACGGAGAGACGGGGGATGGAATTGCTTACAGCGTTGGAATTTGATTTTCGAGCAGCTCCTGCTGCAGGACGCCAACGTCGATTTTTGAGGGATCGCACCCGTAACGGCAGGCGACGGCGGCGGCAAGACCCGCAGCCTCGCCCATCATAAAGCAGTAACCCATAATGCGAATTTGCCCCATGACCTTGCGGTCGGCAGAGGCACAGCGACCGCACACCAGCAAATTGTCGTTTTTCTTTGCAAGCAGCGAGCGGTAGGGGAGCGTTGCAAAATCGTCGGCGCGCACCTTTTCACGGTCGGCAAACAGTGCGCGGTATGCCTCGTAAGCCTTTTTGTCGGAGCTGGAGGCATGCAGATCGCTGACGGCACCGCCGTCCATTCTCATCACGGCATCGTCAAATTTTTTGTATTCCGCCTTTTCATCAAAACACATGGTATATCTTCCCACCACGCGCTTTCCCTCGCGCAAAGCAAGCACGCTTCCCGTGTTGGTCATGTAAGCGTTCTCAAAGCCGGGGACGTATCGGCGGTAAAAGTCTAAGTATTCCTTTGCCATACGTCTGCCGCGCACGGTCGCCTCGGTAAAGCCCTCGGCTGTGCTGACGTCGGCACCGTAAACGTGCCCCGCGTTCATCACGCCAATGCTTTCGTGCTCGTTGATGCGAAAGATGCCGGGGTGGTGCAGATCCGCTTCGCTGATCACACCCTCTTTTACGGCGAGGGGAACCAGTGTATGGATCATGTTGATCTTTGCGGCGCGCTTGCCATCCTCAAACGTTGCCAAAAAAGCTTCGTAGCGATCAAAATCAATTCCCGCATAGTAGGCAAGCATGGTGGGGGCTTGAATGTTTCCGTTTTCGTCGCCGTAGAGGATCTCTTCGCCTGCCGCCTCGCACAGCACCGCATCGCCTGATGCATCAATCAGCACCTTGGCACGCACCTCAAGCGCTCCCGAAGGCCCAAAAAGTGTTGCAGAAGTGACTCTGCCGCTCTCACAACGTGCCGAGATCAGCTTTGTTCCAAGCAGGAGCGTAACACCGTTTTGTATCAGCACGTCGTCCAGTGCTCGCTTCATTGCTTCTGCATCAAAGGGATAGTAATCATACCCCGCGATGGCGGGCTTTTCAATTTTTCGGGCATCCCCTTTGCGGCAAAGCTCCTCCATTAAACGGCGTCCAAAGCCGTAAAAGTGATACCGTGAGGTCATTACCATCGTAATCAAGCCTGCAGTTCCCATGCCGCCAAGCAACGAGAGCTGCTCGGCAAGTATGACGCGCAAGCCCTTTTTTGCGGCACTGACCGCAGCACTGATGCCGCTCATTCCACCGCCAACTACCAAAACGTCGCATTCGTAATTCATGCACATTTCCTCCGCGTTTGTTTTGCTATAGTATATCATGCCCGGCTCCGAAATGCAATCTCCCAACACGGCAAAGATATATCATTTTGCGACATTCTATTGACAAATGAGGCACTTTGTGTTACAATCATATCAAGAAATCAAAAGGGATGGGAAGGGAGAGAGCGCAAAATGAAGAATGATCTATCGGAGCGAATGACAGCGTTGCCGGGCTCTGCTTATCGGCAGGGGGTGACCGATATATGCTCTCCAATTGCGGCGAAGGTGCTTTGGATGTATCCGCAACGGATGTCGGGGGCGCGGTTTAAACGCGCATCGGTGCTTCATTCCCATACGTTTTGGGAGATTCATGTCGGGGTTTGCGGTTCTGCTGTATACTCGGATTGCGACAACCGCTTTTTTGAAATCAAGGCGGGAAAGCTCGTGTGTTTTCCGCCCGGGGTGGCACATTGCCTGCACTCCTGTACCGAGGATGCCTGCCGTATTTCACTCACCCTATCGATGGACGCGAGCATCACCTTGGCAGAGGAAGCGAGAGTGGTGGAAGCAGAATGGTTGGATGCATGGGTTCGTCTTTGCTTGACGGCATGGGAGAAAAACGGTGTAGTAACGCCATATTTGCTGGAGCATGCCATTTCGTCACTGCTTTTGCTGTTGCCGCTTGATCATACAAGCATTCCGCCTTTGCCGAGGGGTGAGGATGCCCGTTTGACGCGTGCAAAGAGATACGTTTTGGATCATGCCGATCAAAACGTAAAGGTGTGCGACGTGGCGGCAGAGGTGCACCTTTCCGTGAGACAGCTGGAGCGAATTTTTTACGCCGCCGAGGGAATTTCGATTGCCGAAATGATTGACCGCGCGCGACTGAATCGGGCAAGGGAGCTGCTTTCCGATCCTGTGCTGACGGTTTTGGAGGTGTCGGAGCGGCTTTCGTTTTCCAACGAGTACAATTTTATCCGCTTTTTTAAGCGGTTAGAGGGCGTTACACCCGGAAAATATCGCGCGAGCCGAGAAAGATTTTGATCGCTTTTGTCTTATTTTTGTGAAAGCTATTGCAATTTTGCTTTGGATATGTTACAATGTTTTGAAAGGAACTTGAGAGGAGGTGCGCTGTGTTTGTCATGGAGCTTGCGGGGGTGCGTATTCGCGTCCGCAATCAATACGATTACGTTGCAAACCAATGCCGTGCGTTTACCGTTTTGGGAGAGGATGCCGCATTTGAGGTGCAGGTGACCGATGCCGAGATCTTGGAGGAGCAATCGACGGGGGATTTTACGCCGGATTATTGCGAAAGCATTTGCATTTACCGCAGTATTTGTGAAAAAATAGCCGCCTACGACGTTTTTTTAATGCATTCCTCGGTTCTGGAGGTCAACGGTGCGGCGTACGCCTTTGCCGCCAAAAGCGGTGTGGGCAAAAGCACGCACACACGGCTGTGGCTTAAAAACATTCCCAATGCGCGTGTGCTCAACGGCGATAAGCCGCTGTTCCGCTTTGAATCGGACGGCAGCATTACCGCGTTTGGCACGCCGTGGAACGGAAAAGAAAATTGGGGCGAGAATATCAGCGCGCCCTTGGCGGCGGTCTGCTTTTTGGAGCGCGGTGCGCAAAACAGCATTCGACCTGCCGGCGAGGACGAGATCCTGACGCGCCTGATGCATCAGCTGTATCTGCGCGGGGAGCGAAGCTCGGTGCAAAAGCGATTGCTGTTAATGGATCGCCTGATGTCAGCCGTTCCGTTTTACGTGCTTTCTTGCACCATAGCCGACGAGGCGGCGCACGTAGCCTATGCGGCAATGCGCAAACAATCATCAAAGGGAGAATAAGATTATGCAGATCAAACGTGATTTTACAATTCAAAAGGTGGGCGGCGTGTGGATCGCCGTGCCCGTAGGAGAGACCAGCAAGCACTTTCACGGAATGGTGCGTTTGAACGAAACGGGTGCTTTTTTGTGGGATCGGATGGCAGAGCGCGATTGCTCCGAGGAGGAGCTGGTAAAGGCTCTTTTGGGTGAATACGACGTGACCGAAGAGATCGCCGCGCGCGACGTTCACC
>JAZQYE010000202.1:0-2178 GCA_045633385.1 Eubacteriales bacterium
ATTAAGTACTTCGCAGAGCTGGCATAATTTAAAATCAGTCAATTTTAGAGGGCTTCTGTCATTTGGCAGAAGCCCTTTTCTCATGCTTGCATAAAAAGGGAATTTGTCAAAACGTTGCCGCAGCACTTGACACAACACTCGATCTGTGGTATAATGCTCTCGATCAAATTTTCAAGGAGAAGATCAATGGACTCGCTTACCACAATGACGCTTGCAGAAAAAATCGAATATTTGCGTCAGCATCCCATTTTTTGGTCGCGCTTGGGCTTTGAGCTCGAAAAAGGCGGCTGGGAGGCGCACGTCAAAAACGCCATGCGCCATAAGACGTTTTATGAAAAGGGAATTTTGGCGCACTCCAGCATTATTCCTATAGGATGGGTAGCGCCGCATCAATTTGATTATACAGAGACCGATCGCTACTTGGAGCTGTTGTTTTCAACCTGCCCAAATCTTATCTTTTTGCCTCGCATCAAGCTGAACGTGCCCAATGGCTGGTGCGAGGAAAACCCCGACGACGTTTACGTTTACGGCTGTGGTCCCCGCACAAGAGAGGAGATCATTGCGGCAATCGGCACCGAGGTTCACGGTTCGCACCCCGAAAAGACGAGTGATCAAATTGCACAGCAAAGCTTTTTCTCGCCAAAATGGAGAGCGGATGCAACACAGGCTTTGCGGCGCTTTATCGAGCACGTCGAAGGCTCCCAATGGGCGTCTCGTATCATTGGATATCATTTGGCATACGGCACGTGCGGCGAGACCACGCAATGGGGCTCTTGGAGTCCCGACCCATACCACAAGGGCGATTACGGCATCAACGCGACCAAAGCGTTTTTGGAGTACGCCGCGCAAAAAGGTGAGTATTACGATGCCGTTCCGCCAATCGAACAGCGGTTTTACGTTGAAGCGGGCGGTAAGGAGTTCAGATTTCAATATGGAACGCCAACGCTGGACGAGTTGTTTTTGCACACCGAGCAGGATCGGCAATGTGTCACGTACTCCGAGTTTGTCAGGGATGGCTGCATGGATACCATGGAGCTGTTTTGCAAAACGGCAAAGCAGCTTGTTCCCAATAAGGTGATCGGTGTTTTTTACGGCTACATCGTGGAGCCCAAAAAGTGCGCAAACGCACAGCACACGGGCTACGATCGATTATTGTCTTGTCCCTACGTCGATTTTGTGGCAAGTCCCAAGGGCTACGTTCGGGTAGGAGCTACCGATCCGGGCTTTGGTCAGGCTGTTCCAAATTCCATCAACCGCAAAAAGCTGTGGATTGATGAATTGGATAACCGTACCCATCTTTGCACCGTGATCACTTACCCCGAGCACGACCACCCCGCCAAAAATTTTGAGCAGACGCGGGCGGTGTATTGGCGAGAATTTACCAAAAACATTGCACATCACCAAGGGTATTGGTGGATGGATCTTGGCGGCGGCTGGCTGGATTCCGAGGAGATTCAACAAGAGGTCGTTTTGATGAACGATACCTCCAAGGAGCTGTACCGCAAAAGAAAAGCGCAAAAAAGCGTTGCCGAGGTGCTTTTAGTCATTGATGAAAACACCATGCACCGTATGCGCCCCAACGTCGGGCTGTTTGGCGCGGTAACGCATCATATTGGCTCTACCATCAAGGAAAGCGGTGTTCCGATCGACTTTTATCGCGTGGCTGATTTGGAGGAGCTTGACCTGTCGCAATACAAAGTAATCGTTTTTTTAAATGCGTTTTGCGCCAATGCACAAAAGCTGCATCGTATTTTAAAAAAGACGTCCCCGAGCTGTCAAATCGTTTGGAATTATGCCGCAGGAATTTTGGAGCAAAGCAACGGCCTCTACAGCGCCGAGAATGTGCGCGGGCTTACAGGCTTTTCGATTGGGGAATATCCCAAGCTTTCACTTGCCGAATATGCCGATGCGGGATTTCCGATCCTGTACGTTGAGGAGGGGGAGGGTGTAATCCCCATCGAGCGATACGTCGACGGAAGGATCAAGACTGCCAAGCGCTTTGACAAAAGCGGCAGAGCTGTCGTTCTTTGCGCAATGCCTGCGGATTTTTCGGTCGACCTTGCGCGCTCATTGTTGGTTGATGCGGGCGTTCATATCTATGCGCCTGCTTACTGCACCGTTCATGCGGATAACCGCTTTGTGTACGTGCTTTCCGAACGCACGCAAACGGTAAAGATC
>JAZQYE010000203.1:0-6996 GCA_045633385.1 Eubacteriales bacterium
GTGGTCGAGGTCGTGGGTACGCTGTTGGGATTTTTTGCGGTCAGCATTTCGGCGGCGATCCTGCCCTTTGCCTTGGCGTTTGCGGGAGGCACCATGCTGTACGTTATCAGCGACGAAATGATTCCCGAAACACATGCCCACGGCAACGAAAGAGCCGCTACTTACGCGCTTCTGGCAGGCTTTTGCTTGATGCTCGCCTTTGACTTTTTGTTGGGGTAAGTAATATTTTGTAAAGGATTGAATCAATGATGAGACCATCTGTTTTGATCACGGGCGCATACGGCGGTATGGGCAAGGCTACGGCAAAGACGTTAAAGGAACGCGGATTTCGCGTTTTTGCGTTGGATAAGACCGTAGGAGAGGAAGAAGAGAATATCATTCCCATAAAAGCCGACATCACCGATGAAGGCAGTATCAAATCGGCGTTTGAACGCATTGAAAAAATGACCGACGAGCTGTTTGCGATCATTCATTTTGCAGGCGTTTATATGCTCGACTCTCTTGTCGAAATGGACAGCGCGGCGTTTGAGCGGATCTTCAAGATCAATCTCGGTGGCGTTTATCTGATCAACAAGACCTTCGTGCCGCTCTTGAAAAACGGCTCGCGTATCGTCATTACCACCAGCGAGCTTGCACCGCTGGATCCGCTTCCTTTTACGGGTGTTTACGCCGTGAGCAAGGGCGCGCTTGACAAATACGCTTATTCGTTGTGCATGGAGCTTCAATTAAGAGGCATCAAGGTCAGCGTTTTGCGTGCGGGCGCCGTTACCACCGATATGCTCGGTGCTTCCACCAATGCGTTAGACCGTTTTTGCCAAACGACAACGCTTTACAGCTGTAACGCCGCGCGTTTTAAGAGGATCGTTGACAGCGTTGAGGCAAGGAGCATTGCTCCCTTGCGCATTGCACAAAAAGTAACGCGCATTTTAAACAAGCGCCATCCGCGCTTTGCGTACAGCATCAACCGCAATCCGCTACTGCTCCTGCTCAACGCACTTCCCAAAAGATTACAGCTTTGGGTCATCAAACAGGTGCTGAAGAATAGCGGTGAGGAAAAGCAAAAGAATTGAAGACTTGCAATAAACCAAACAAAAAAGACTCCGAACGGAAGGCAATATCCGTTCGGAGCTTTTGATTTTGTAAGACGTTTATCAAACGTCGATATCCTTCATATAGCGTTCGCCGTTTTCGGTGATGAACTGCTTACGCGCGGGGAGGTTGTCGCCAAGCAGGGTGTCAAAAATGATCTCCGTGGCGGCGGCATCTGCGGGGGAGACCGAGATCAGTCGGCGCGTTTCGGGGTTCATGGTGGTCTGCCACATCATTTCAGGCTCGTTTTCACCAAGTCCCTTGGAGCGTTGCAGAGTGTATTTTTTGTGTCCTAACTTTTTTAGTATCTCTGCCTTTTCAAACTCGTCGTAGGCAAACAGCGTCTCGTCCTTTGTCGTGATCTCAAACAAGGGAGATTCCGCAATGAATACGCGGTGCTCGGCAAGCAGGGTGGGGAGAAGACGGTAGAAGAGCGTAAGGAGCAGGGTACGGATCTGGAAGCCGTCCTCGTCGGCATCGGTGCAGATGATGATCTTGGACCAACGCAAATTGTTCAAATCAAACGCGCTCATATCGCTCTTTTTCTTGCTCTTGATCTCCACGCCGCAACCGATGACCTTGAGCAGGTCGGTGATGATCTCATTTTTAAAGATCTTATCGTAATCACTCTTCAGGCAGTTTAACGTTTTTCCGCGCACGGGAATGATCGCTTGGTATTCGGCGTTACGCCCCAATTTACAGGAGGTCAAAGCCGAGTCACCCTCTACGATATAGAGCTCTGCCACGTTGGGATCCTTGGAGCGGCAGTTGACGAATTTTTCTACGCGGTTTGCACCGTCGATCGAGCCCGAAAGCTTCTTTTTTACGTCCACGCGTGCTTTTTCGGCACTTTCGCGGCTGTGCTTGTTGATAAGTACCTGATTGGCACACAGCTCTGCCGCCTTGGGGTTCTCGATAAAATAGACCTCTAACTGCTGACGTAAAAACTCGTTGAGAGCATCGGCAATAAAGACGTTGTTGATCGCCTTTTTGGTTTGGTTCTCGTAGGAGGTCAAGGTCGAAAAGCTGTTGATGACCAGCACAAGGCAATCTGCAATATCGTTAAAGGTGATCTTGGTCTCGTTTTTTGCATAGCGATTGTTCGCCTTGAGATACTTGTCCAATGCATAGGTAAAGGCAAGCTTTACGGCGCGGTCGGGAGAGCCGCCGTATTCCAAATAGCTGGAGTTGTGGTAGTATTCCAGCATATTGATAGTGTTGGATATGCAAAAAGAGATATCTGCCTTAAATTTATACTCGTCAAGGTCTGCGCGATCGCGTCCCTGCGTTTCCAAATGCCAGGAGACGGGCGCGGTCAAGCCTTTGTCGCCCAATTGCTCGGAGAGGTAATCTACAATACCGTTCTCGTAAACGAATTTTTCCTCGGTAAAGCTCTCGTCCTCTTGCTCCAGGTGCAAAACAAAGGTCGTTCCGGGGTTGACCACCGCCTGACGGTGGAGCACGTCACGGAAAAAGTCGTGCGGAATGTTGATGTCGGTAAAGACCTTTAAATCGGGTCTCCAAAGCACGATGGTACCGGTTCTCTTTTCCTTGGGAGAGAGCGGACGCTCCTGCAATTCACCGTTGACCTCACCGCGGCGGAAGCGAATGCTGCGTTCGGTCTTACCATCGTAGGATTTGACGATCATATATTCCGATGCGTACTGCGTTGCGCAAGCACCCAGACCGTTCAGACCCAAGGAATATTCGTACGCACCGCCGCCGCTGTTGTTTTCGTATTTACCGCCGGCATAAAGCTCACAGTAGATCAGATCCCAGTTCCAACGTCCCTCGGCTTCGTTCCAACCAAGCGGAACGCCGCGGCCATGGTCGTCAACTTCAATGCTTTTATCCTGAAAAACGGTGATTTTGATCTCTTTACCGTGACCTGCCTTTGCCTCGTCCACTGCGTTGGAGAGAATTTCAAAGAAGGAATGCTCGCAGCCCTCCAAGCCGTCGGAGCCGAAGATGACGGACGGACGCTTTCTGACACGGTCGGCGCCTTTGAGCGCCTTGATACTTTGGTCGTTATATTGTTGTGCTTCGTTCTTTTTGGTCGCCATTGGCACACATCCTTTCCAAAAGCTGTAATATCTGTTTCTCTATTCTAATTATAACAGAAAAAAGCGATTTTGAAAAGGGGTAAAAAGCGCATTTTTTCAAAAAAATGAAAAAATCTTGCTTTTTTCTATTGCAACTTCAGTTAAAATAGAATATAATTATTATAAGAGCAGAAAACCTGCCCAAAGAGCGGCAGAGAAGCAAGGAGGGGCGTGCGTGAGCGATATAACGGAAAAAACGTGCTTTTTGCGCGGCAAAGAAGTTGCGGTGGTGGGAATCGGCGTTTCCAACCTGCCGTTGATCCGATTTTTGATAGACGTCGGTGCGCACGTAACGGCGCGTGATAAAAAAACACGCGAGGAGCTTGCCATTGACCTCGATGCATCGGAGTGGAAGGGCGTTCGCTTTGTTTTGGGCAAGGATTATTTGCAGGGGCTGAACGAGGCGTTTATTTTCCGTTCTCCCGGTCTGCGCCCGGATCTGCCCGAGTTTGTGTCTGCCGTGCAAGGCGGGGCTGTCCTGACCTCCGAAATGGAGCTCTTTTTGGAGCTGACGCCCGCAACCGTCATCGGCATTACAGGCAGCGACGGCAAGACCACTACTACCACGATCACGGGCTTGATCTTGACCGAGGCATGCAAACGAGCAGGCAAGGGCAGGGTATGGGTAGGCGGCAACATTGGTACGCCGCTTTTACCGCACGTGTTTGATATGACCGCCAACGATTTTGCCGTGGTGGAGCTTTCCAGCTTTCAGTTGCAAACCATGAAACGCTCGGCACATCTAGCGGCGGTGACCAACGTAACGCCCAATCATCTCAATTGGCATACAGGTATGCAGGAATACGAGCGCGCCAAGGCAAATATCTTTTTGCACGCGCCAAACCAAAGGTTGATCGCCAATGCCGAAAACGACGTTACGCGCACGTATGCAACGATGATCGAACACCCCAAGACCTATTTTTCATCGCAAAAGACCGCCCACGGTGCGTTTGATCTGCATGCGGCAGATCACGCCGTGTATGCACGCGACGGAGCGGTATATTTGTGGGACGGGGAGGTGGAGCGAGAGGTCGTAAAGCGTGAGCAGATCGTTTTGCCCGGCAACCACAATCTGGAAAATTATATGACCGCCATTGCCCTGACCGAGGCGTATGCTTCGACTGAGGACGTCATACGCGTTGCCACCACCTTTGAGGGGGTTGCGCACCGCTTGGAGCGCATTCGCGTACACGAGGGGGTCACGTATTACAACAGCTCCATCGATTCCACGCCAACGCGTACGGCGGCGGCGCTCTCGGCACTGACCGAGCGCCCCATCGTGATCTGCGGCGGCTACGATAAAAACGTCCCCTTTGAGCCGCTTGCCGATGCGTTGTGCGAACGTGCCAAAGCAGTGGTGCTGACGGGGGCGACCGCACCCAAGATCCGCGCGGCGTTGGAGCAAAAGCGCGAGATCTTAAACGGAACGCTCCCCGTTTTTGAGCATTCCGATTTTACCGAGGCGGTGCTTTTGGCAAAAAGCATTGCAAAAGAGGGAGATACGGTGTTGCTCTCACCTGCTTGCGCAAGCTTTGACGCATTTGTGAATTTTGAAGATCGCGGAAACACTTTCCGACGTATCATAGACCGATTTTAATTAAACCGATTTTAATCAAACAGAAAGGAAAAAACATCATGGATCAAAATCAATTTCAGTATGAGGAGCAGCAAAACAACTCAAATCAACAGCCGGTCGTAAAAAACGCGGCGTACTTCCGTAAGCGCGCAAGAGAGGCACTCAAGCCCTTTTTGGGCGTTGCCATTGTCGTAGGCATTTTGTTTACGCTGTTGGCAGGAGGCGGCGGTAGCGGAGCCGGATTGTCACTCAATTTTTCGCCCTCGTTTTTGTTTGAGGCAGAAGAGGAGAACGAGACGATCACGGATATGGAACAGGATTCGGTGGGGATCATTGGCGGTGCCGACCTTCCCACGTTTACATCGGTGGCTGCCGTTTTTGCGGGCATATTCGGCGCGATCTTGTTGTTTGTGATGGTCCTCGCCTTTGCATACAACCTTTTGGTGGCGTCTCCGATCCGCGTTGGATATGAAAAATTCAATCTGGAGCTGATCGACGGCAACCAGAGCGGTATCGTGATCGGCACGCTTTTCTCTTTCTTTAAAAGATCGTACGGCAAGTGCGTAGTGCTCAATCTGTTGTACTCTTTGGTCATGCTCATTCCCGCACTCCCCATGCTGTTGGCAATGGTGGGAGGTATTGTGGCAATGGTCGCACTGGAGGCTTCTACCGCAGGTGTGATGATCTTTACGCTGGCACTTCTGTTCGGTGCAACGGTAACAGGTATTTTGATGATCATCTTTGCTTACCGTTATGCGTTTACCTTTACCATTTTGGCAGATCACCCCGAAATCTCGCCCATAGAGGCTTTGCACGCCTCTTCCAACATGATGAAGGGCAATAAGTGGCGCTTGTTCTGCCTGGAGTTCAGCTTTATCGGTTGGATGCTGTTGGCTGTTTGCTGTACCTGCGGCATCGGATCGATCTTCCTCAATCCTTACATGTATGCCGCACGCACGGCGTTCTACAACGATATTTCCAATCGCCGTCAGGCACAGGACGTGGAGTTTCCCAGCATCAATCCTGACGACTACGTGATCGAATAATTGCACATAAACACAGAAAAGAGAAGTAAAAAATGATATTTTCCAAACGAATCGAAGCCCTTGCGCAAGAGGCGGAGGGCGCGCTTGCGGCACAGTTCCGCCACATAGAAGAGGTCGCGTTTTTGAACACGCAAAAGGTGATGGATGCCTTTCGTACCCACCGTGTCAGCGACACCTGCTTTCAATCTACCAGCGGCTACGGCTACGACGATCGCGGACGTGAGGTGCTGGAGGAGGTATGGGCAGACGTGATGGGGGCTGAGTCGGCAATCGTGCGTCAAACCATTATCAGCGGCACACACGCGCTCTCTATTGGATTATTCGGCATTCTTCGCCCGGGCGACGTGATGTACTCGGTAGCAGGCAAGCCTTACGACACCTTGGAGGAGGTCATCGGTCTTTCGGGCACACCGGGGAACGGATCTCTCAAGGATTTTGGTGTGGATTACACGCAGACCGATCTGTTGTCAGACGGCTCGTTCAATTTTGCCGAGATCGGGGAAAAGCTTCGCGAACTCGGCAAGCGCGCCAAAATGGTATTTGTACAACGCTCCAAGGGCTATCTCAATCGTAAGACCTTGAGCGTGGACGAGATTGGCGAGCTTGTGCGTTTTGTCAAGAATATCAGCCCCGAGACATACGTGGTGGTGGACAACTGCTACGGTGAGTTTGTAGAGGACAAGGAGCCCACCGCTGTGGGGGCGGATCTGATCATTGGATCGCTGATCAAAAACCCCGGTGGCGGAATGGCAGAAACGGGTGGTTACCTTGCAGGTACGTGCCGCGCAGTGGAGCTGGTCTCCTACCGCATGACCTCGGTCGGCATCGGTGCCGAGGCGGGTGCGACATTGGGACAGAACAAATCGATGTTCAAGGGCTTGTTCTACGCTCCTCACACCGTGTCGCAGGCACTCAAAACCGCGCATCTGGCGGCTTACATGTTTGAAAAGCTTGGATATACCGTAGAGCCTCGTTGGAACGAGGAACGTCACGATATCATTCAGTCGGTGATTATGGGCAGTGCCGAAGGGCTTTGTGCCTTCTGCCGCGGCATTCAGGCAGGCTCACCCGTAGATGCTTTTGTGACCCCCGAGCCTTGGGCAATGCCCGGCTACAGCGACCGCGTTATTATGGCGGCAGGCGCATTCGTGCAGGGAAGCTCCATCGAGCTCTCTGCCGACGG
>JAZQYE010000204.1:0-3106 GCA_045633385.1 Eubacteriales bacterium
AAAGTGCTGGTCAAAGGGCATGTCATCCTCGCGGTTGGCGTATTGATGGAAGTGCGTGCAGAACCAATACGGGAAAGTTTTGCAAATTTTGGCTACGGTCTCTCCCAGCTTTTCGCGTGCGATCGCCGCACCGCAGGAGCCTGAGCAGTTGACCAATACGCCTGCAAAACGCTCGTCGCGTGCCGCAGTCAGGAGTGCGGTTTTGCCAAGGCGAGAATGCCCTGCCACGTACAAGCGTTCCTTTGCGGCATAGCCGTTATCCAAAAGGTAGGTTGCGATCTGACTTGCAGCATAGGACCACAGCGCGATTTTTCCTGCCGCGTGCGGATCGTTGCGATCGGACAACAGGCGTGCGATACCGTTGGTAAAATCGTTATCGTCGCTTGTAACGTCCTTGTAGTTGAAATGCGCTACGGAAATACCGCGATCCATCAGCTCTTCAATGGGAAAATATTTGTTGGGCAGCTCGGGATGGAAGTTGATCTGGATAACCGTTTCATAGTTTGGATTTGCATAAGGGGTATATACGTATACGGGGAAGGTGGAACTGTCTCCATTTTTGGTAAAGGTAAAGATCAGCTTGGTCTGGCGGCATTTGCCCGCATATTGCTCCTCCAATACCTCCCCAACCTCGGTGGTTACGGTCAGCCCCTCGTCATTTACAAAGCCGTACTCCTCCCACAGCATCACGCGCAGAGCCTCGGCACGGTCCAGCGTTCCGTCGGTCAGGCGAGGATAATCGGGGAGCTCCAAAGCAGCGGAATAGCGGTTGGTTTGACGCAATACGTCGGATTGAAATTGTAATACTTGCATGATTTTGTTCTCCTTTGATAAAATGATCTATTGATTCTTATTTTTTATGTTTTCTTCAAAAAAGCCGTTGATTTCCAACAACAGCTGCTCGTTGGGGCGATTGAACAGATCCAGATCCTTTTCACGGTAAAATGCAGCACGTTCTTGGTCGGGAAGCCTTCCGTTTCTCTCCAGCTCCTTGAGCTCTTCATTTACCTGACGAATGTATGCGGCATTTGATTCATCGTAAAAAATACTGACGTGCGCATCTTGTCCATCAGCGTCCATGGTCTTATAAACGACCCTTGGATTGGTGATCTGATCGCGCTTGGAAATAATCGCGGTCGTATCGTAACGGACGAGCTCGTCCGCCTTGCCGTGAATGATCAGCACAGGAATATTGGAACGGTTGATGCCGTCTACAGCAGTCAGGTTTGCGTACTTTTTAAACAGAATGCGGTTGTTCAGACGCATAAAAGGCTTTAAGAGCACGATTGCCTTGCTGATAGCAACCTTTGCAAAGCGGTACATCATATCAAACGGATCGGAATACCCTGCAAGACTTGCACAGGCTTTCACGTCATGATCAAAATACAAGCCTGCCGTAACAGCGTAACCACCCCAGCTGTGCCCCATCAGACAGATCGGGAGCCCATCAAATTCCGACTGTGACTCTACGTAGGTCAACGCCGCGTGCAGATCCAATGCCGATTGCACCAAGCCAACGTTGCCTTTTCCCTCACTCTCACAAGATCCCGTTGCATCGTACGCAAACACGCGCCAGCCGTGATCCACCATCCATAAGATCTCCTGAATATAGCTCTCATGTCCCGCATGGATGCCGTGCGCAAACACAAGCAAACCACGGGTGTTCTCTCCTCCGTACACATACCCGACCAAGCGGTTCTTTTGGGATAAAAACGTGTGCCTGACGCGCGGATATTTTGCTTGATAATGCCCGTAAAAATAATCTGCCACGGGATACGTACGATACGCACTACGACCAAAATTCAATTTTGTGAGCACATTTGTAAGGGTCAGCAGAATGACACACAAAGCGATTATGCCAACAAATACGTATAAAAACTGCACACCGTTACCTCAATTGCTTGCGTCCTCAAGGATGGCGTCAATTGCAAGTACGACAGAAAGTGCCGCGACCTCGTCAATTCCGTCCGCAATATCGATTTCGTAAGCATCTCCCCAAGTAAACCACGCCTTTTGTACGCGAACAATGGTTCTGCCACCACCGCTCATGACGTAGTCATGAGCAAAAAAATCGCCTTCCACGTCCCAACCAAGCCCCTCTACGCTGTATTTTTGTGTAAAAAGCGTAAAGTGCTTAACGACCTCACCAATATCGCGCCCGCGACAGTTGATGCAATATCTATGCAAAAACGTAAATAGCCTTTGCGAAATCAAGGCGAGCTCCTTTTCATTGGAAGAAAGAAGATGCAGCTTTCTTCCAAAGGAAAAGATTTCTCCCTCGGCAAAGTACTTTTCCCGTCCGCTTTCGTCATAAACAGAAAAACGATCTCTCCAGGAAAACACGCGCTGCTTAATATAAAGCTTCATGATAATCTCCTTTTTATGTAGGATGTTTTTATTATAACATTCCATCCTCTAAAATGCAATAGATAAACCGCAAAAAAATCGAAAAATCTTCCCCTTTTATACTCTCATTCCTTACCGTTTCACTTCAAAAAAGCGTGAAAGAAGGCTGGCCGAAAAGCAAAAAAGCGATAGTCCGTCTCCAACACGCATCAAAAAATAAACGGCAATGCTCCACAGCATCAAAACCAACAAAAAGCTGCATCCGCGCAAAACGGTACGCGCGGTTTTTGGATTGGTCCATGCAAGCAGAGCACTCTCCAGCATTCTTCCACCGTCAAAGCTTTGAATGGGTAAAAAATTGAGCACTCCCAACAGCAGTGAGGCACAGGAAAACACTACGCTGATGGGAAGGCGGCTCCAAAAAAACGACGCCAGCGCAGACGCCAAAAAGCTGGTCAAAGGTCCTGCCGCACAAAGCAACCATTCCTCGCCGTATGAGATCATTACACTGTCAAGATTCAATCGCGCCCCCAGCATATCCAAATGCAATGCTCCAATCGGAATTTTTAACCATTTTGCCGCCAATATGTGTCCGCATTCATGGATCAACGCCGCCAAAAGGCTCATGAGAGCAATTCCGCTACGATCGGACAGTACCATACAAAACAAATAAACGCCCGCTATCGGATGGATCCACAGTTTTCTTTTTTTCATTACCTGCACCTCTCCGCATTCTTTTTTTACAGCGTATGACAGCCCC
>JAZQYE010000205.1:0-7894 GCA_045633385.1 Eubacteriales bacterium
ATACAAGCCCGAGCTTTTTGAGCTTCTTGACCTCGGTGTTGGGAAATGCCGTCTTGCCGTAGCAGGCAAAAAAGGCTTTTACGATTCCACCGATCGCACGCTGAGGGTGGCAACCAAGTTCCCGAACGTCACCATGGACTACTACAGCAAAAAGTGCCGCGATATTGATATTATCAAGCTCAACGGTTCGATAGAGCTTGCGCCCATTCTGGGGCTTTCCGACGTCATCGTGGATATCGTAGAGACCGGCACCACGCTCAAGGAGAATGATCTGGAGGTCTTTGAGACCGTCGTTCCCATCAGTGCCCGCCTGATCGCAAACAAATCGGGCTATAAATTCAAGGAAGAGCAGATCAAGGCACTGACCGCGCACCTTGCCGCTCAGCTTCAAACGGAGGAATAAGAACATGATTCGCATTTTAAAATACGGTGAGGTATCCAACGCGGAGATCTTTGCGCGCACCGAGCCGACTGTTAACGTAGAGGGGGTCGTCAGCGACATCATTCGCGACGTACGCGAAAACGGTGATGCCGCGCTTTACAAATACTGTGAAAAATTCGACGGCGCCAAGCTCGATTCCCTTGCCGTGAGCGAGGAGGAGATCACAGAGGCGATTGCCGCCGTTGAGCCGGAATTTTTGGAGATCTTAAAAAAAGCGGCAAAGAACATTCGCAATTTTCACGAGCGTCAGGTACGCAACAGCTTTATCATCAACAACGAAAACGGCATCGTAGTCGGTCAAAAGGTCATTCCCGTTGACCGTGCGGGTCTGTACGTTCCCGGCGGAACGGCGGCTTACCCCTCCACCGTGCTGATGGATTCCATTCCCGCCAAGATCGCAGGCTGTCGCGAGGTGGTCATGGTCACCCCTCCCGGCAAAAACGGAAAGGTCAATCCCGTCATTCTTGCCGCGGCTCGCATCGCAGGCATCGACCGCATCTTTAAGGTAGGCGGTGCGCAAGCAGTTGCGGCGCTGGCTTACGGAACCGAGAGCATTCCGCGTGTGGATAAGATCGTAGGCCCCGGCAACGCTTACGTTGCAGAGGCAAAAAAACAGGTGTTCGGTCAGGTATCCATCGATATGATCGCAGGGCCGAGCGAGATCCTTATCGTTGCCGACGGCAAGAGCAATCCCCGTCACGCGGCGGCAGATCTTTTGTCGCAGGCGGAGCACGATAAAATGGCAAGTGCGGTGCTGGTCACCGACTCCGAGGAGCTTGCACTTGCCGTACAAAAGGAGCTTGAGGTACAGATCCCTCTGTTGGAGCGCGCCGAGATCGCCCGTGCCTCCATCGATAACAACGGCAAGATCATCGTAGCCCCCACCCTCACTCTTGCCATCGACATTGCAAACGAGCTCGCACCCGAGCACTTGGAGCTTTGCGTGGATAACCCCTTTGATTATCTGGACAGCATTCGTCATGCCGGCTCCATCTTTATGGGGCGCAATTGTCCCGAGGCACTCGGCGACTATTTTGCAGGTCCCAACCACACCCTGCCCACCAGCGGCACAGCAAAATTCTCCAGCCCCCTGTCGGTGGATGATTTTGTTAAAAAGACTCAGTACACCTATTACACCGCCGACGCGCTCTCGCGCGTGGCAAAGGACGTTGCCTATTTTGCAACCAAAGAAGGACTCACCGCACACGCAAAAAGTGCTACCGTCCGCTTGGAGGATGACGAATGAGCCGCTTTTTCAGCTATAAATACCAAGCCTTGACCCCATACACTCCCGGCGAACAGCCCAAGGATATGCAGTACGTCAAGCTCAACACCAACGAATCCCCCTTCCCTCCCTCCCCAAAAGCGGTGGAGCTGGCAGCAGAGGCGGCAAAAAAATTACAGCTTTATTCCGACCCGCAATGCCGTGATCTGCACGCGATCTTTGAAGACGTATTCGGTTTTTCCAAGGACGAGGTGCTCTTTACCAACGGCTCGGACGAGATCCTCAACTTTGCTTTTATGGCGTTTTGCGACAAGGATCACCCCGCCGTATTCCCCAATATCACCTACGGCTTTTACTCGGTGTTTGCCGAGCTCAACGGTATCCCCTACGAGGAGATCCCCTTGAGAGAGGATTTTACCATTGACGTCAACGACTATATCGGCATTGGCAAAAACATTTTTATTGCCAACCCCAACGCGCCCACGGGCATTGTGCTTTCCACCGAGGAGATCGAGCGCATCGTTGTCTCCAATCCCAACAATATCGTGCTGATTGACGAGGCGTACGTCGATTTTGGCGGTGAGAGCGTAGCTCCCCTGACGCGCAAGTATGACAATTTGATCGTGACGCAAACCTTTTCCAAATCCCGCTCCATGGCAGGCGCACGCCTCGGCTTTGGCATTGCCTCCCCTGCCCTGATTCGGGATATGAATACCATCAAGTATTCCACCAACCCCTACAATGTCAACAGCATGACCATGGCGGCGGGAATCGGCGCACTTGCTTGCGAGGATTACACCCGTCAAAACTGCGATACGGTCATCAAAAACCGCGATTTTTGCGCGTCGGAGCTCAAAAAAATGGGCTTTGAAATGACCGATTCCAAAACCAATTTTATTTTTGCAAAGCATCCCAAAATCGACGGTGCGGTGCTGTATGAAAAGCTGCGCGAGCGTGGTATTCTGGTACGCCACTTCACCAAACCGATCATTGCGCAGTACAACCGCATTACCGTTGGAACGCGCGAGCAGATGCAAACGCTTTTGGATGCTGTTTGCAAGATTCTGGAGGAGACGACATGAGATACGCAGAGATCATCCGCAAAACGGCGGAGACCGATATTACCTTACAATTGAATTTGGATGGCAAGGGCACGTCGCAGATCGACAGCGGCTGTGGCTTTCTTGACCACATGCTCACCCTGTTTGCGCGCCACGGCAGATTTGATCTGACCCTGACCTGCAAGGGCGACACCTACGTGGACGATCACCACACCGTCGAGGATATCGGAATTGCACTCGGCGAGGCGTTTAGCAAGGCTCTCGGTGATAAAAAAGGCGTGATCCGTTACAGTGACACCACGTTGCCCATGGACGAGGCGTTGATCCTTTCTGCCGTCGATCTTTCGGGCAGAGCGTACCTTGGCTACGGCCTTGAGATCACCGCCGAAAAGGTAGGCACGTTTGACACCGAGCTTTGCGAGGAGTTTTGGCAAGCGTTTGTGCGTAACGCCGCTTGCACCCTGCACGTTCGCCAATTGGCAGGCAAAAATGCGCATCACATCATAGAGGGTTGCTTTAAATCGGTAGCACGAAGCTTAAAGACCGCGGTTGCGATCGATCCGCTTTTTGCCGACGAGATCCCCTCTACGAAGGGAGTTCTCTGATGATCGCAATTATCGACTACGGTGTGGGCAATCTCTTTTCCCTCACCAGCTCCTTTGCCGCCATCGGTGCTCCCGCGGTGGCAACGAGCGACCCCGACGTCATTCGTGCAGCAGACCGCATCATTCTGCCCGGCGTGGGCGCGTTTGAGGATGCCGCCAAAAAGCTGCGCGAAAGCGGTATGCGCGACCTTGTTTTGCAGGAAGCAGCTGCGGGCAAGCCCATCATGGGCATTTGCCTTGGTATGCAGCTTTTGTTTGAAAAGAGCTTTGAGTACGGCGAGCACAAGGGCTTGGGCTTGATCAAGGGTGAGGTTCGCCCCATCTCCGACGTTATTCCCAAAGATCTGAAGATCCCGCACATCGGCTGGAACGCCCTGCAATTCACCAAAAACGATCCTTTATTCAAATATATCAAGGACGGCGATTTCGTTTATTTCGTGCACTCCTATTACGCCGCAAACTGTGCCGATGCCGTAATTGCCAACACCGAGTATGGTGCTCCCCTGACCGCCGCCGTATCCTCCGGCAACGTGATGGGTTGTCAATTCCACCCCGAAAAGAGCGGCGACGTGGGACTTGCGATCCTGCGTGCATTTTGTGAATGGGAGGTATCGAAATGAAGCTTTTTCCCGCAATCGATCTGTACGACGGCAAGGCGGTGCGCCTCTATAAGGGCGACTACGCACAAATGACCGTGTACAGCGAAAATCCCCCCGAGATCGCCGCAGATTTTGCCGCTGCAGGTGCTCAATATATCCACATTGTCGATTTGGAGGGCGCAAAAAACGGTACGACCCCCAACTTTGAAACCGTTTGCCGCATCAAAGCCACGTCGGGGCTGTTTTGTGAGATTGGCGGTGGCATTCGCACCATGGAGGTCATCGACCGCTATTTGAACGCAGGCATCGACCGCGTGATATTAGGCACTGCCGCCGTGGAGGATCGCGACTTTTTGATCCGCGCCGTGCAAAAGCACGGTGAGCGCATTGCAGTGGGAGCCGACCTCAAGGACGGATACGTTGCCGTAAAGGGCTGGCTTGAGAAGAGCGAGATCAAAGCCGATGACTTTTTTGCGCAGATGCAGGAGATTGGCGTAAAGACCATCATCTGCACCGACATCTCCAAGGACGGTGCCATGATGGGCACAAATTTGGAGCTGTACCGCTCCCTTTCCGAGCGTTTTTCCATGCAGATCGTTGCTTCGGGTGGCGTTTCCTCCATGGAGGACGTTGCGCGCTTGACCGAAATGGATCTTTACGGTGCTATCATCGGCAAGGCGTACTATACGGGCGCAATTGATCTGAAGCAAGCAATCGAGGTGGCACAATGATTACAAAAAGAATTATTCCCTGCTTGGACGTTAAAAACGGCAGAGTGGTAAAGGGTGTCAACTTTGAGGGACTTGCAGACGTCTCCTCCCCCATTGAGCTTGCCAAATATTACAGCGCAAACGGTGCCGATGAGCTGGTCTTTTACGACATTACGGCATCTGCCGAGGGGCGCGCGCTCTTTACCGATATTTTGACCGAGACCGCCAAAAGCGTGTTCATTCCCTTGACCGTTGGCGGCGGCATCAACACCCTTGACGATTTTGACCGCGTGCTCAAATGCGGCGCGGATAAGGTCAGCGTCAACTCCGGTGCCATTCGCAACCCCTCGCTCGTTTACGAGGCGGCAAAGCGCTACGGCGACCAATGCGTGGTGCTCTCCGCGGACGTCAAGCGCGTGGACGGCGTGTTCCGCGTATTTGCTAAGGGTGGCAGAGAGAACACCGGTATGGAGGCGATTGAGTGGATCCGCCGTTGCGTCGATTCGGGCGCGGGCGAGGTCGTGCTCAACTCCATCGATACCGACGGAGTCAAGGGCGGCTTCGATCTGGAAATGCTGGAGGCGGTGTGCAACGCCGTTTCCGTCCCCGTTATCGCATCGGGAGGTGCGGGCTGTATCGAGCATTTTATCACGCTCTTTCAAACACTCCCGCGCGTGGATGCGGGACTTGCGGCATCGATCTTCCACTTTGGTGAGGTCAGCATTGCCGATCTGAAAGAAAAAATGGCTGTGTCGGGCATTCCCACACGCCGCTGAGAAAGGAACGTTATCATGTTGAATATTGAAGAACTGAAATTTGACAAAGAGGGCTTGATCCCCGCCATTGTGGTAGACGCCGTTACCAAAAAGGTGCTCACACTGGCGTATATGAATAAAGAAAGTCTGCAGATCACCATGGAAAAGGGCTTGACCTGCTTTTGGAGCCGCTCCAGAGGGGAGCTTTGGCTCAAGGGCGAGACCAGCGGCAACTACCAGCACGTGGTCTCCATTACCGCCGACTGCGACAAGGATGCCCTGGTTGTGGTAGTGGAAAAGGACGGTCCCGCCTGCCACACGGGCAGTGACTCCTGCTTTGAAGCCCCCGTTTGGGAGAGCGACGAGCTGCACGAGTTTTCGCTCGGCGGCTTGATGAAGCTGATTGAGGGCAGAAAGACCGATAAAAAAGAAGGCTCCTATACCACCTACCTCTTTGAAAAGGGCTTGGATAAGATCTTAAAAAAGGTAGGCGAGGAATCCACCGAGGTCATCATTGCCGCAAAGGCAGAGGACAAGGCAGAGACCATTTATGAGATCGCGGATCTCGCTTATCACGTCATGGTTTTGATGATTGAGGCGGGGATCTCCTTGGAGGATATTCACCGCGAGCTTGCCTCCCGTCACGTCGTTGACAAAAAGGTCAAGCAAGAAAAAATGACCAAATAATACCTCCCGTTGTGGCGAGTCAACCTGCTTCTTGGCAGTTGACTCGCCCGTTTTTTGTGCACCTTGCACAAAATTCGGGGGAGGGTCTTTGTGCAATTCTACAAAATTGAAAAGATTTTTTAAAATGGGTTGACAGAGAAACTAAAATGTGCTATGATAAAAGTGCAAGGGTTCCCCTTGTGGTGCCAAGCGCTGTATTTATCAAAACAGGAGGAATGAGCCATGAAAAAGAGACAAACAAATATTCGCATTACACATACAAAGCAGAGGCTCATTTGGCCTTTCGTACCCGCATAGACGGGTACACGCGATCTCCGTCTGTGCGGAAGTTTGAGCTAAGCATTGCGCAAAACATCCAAACAGAAAGGAAATGACGGTGAAATACAAGCAAATGGTAGATCCTTCGTTTGCCTATGAAAATTGGATTGAATAATAAGGAGTAACGTTATGAAAACCAAACCTATAGGTATATTTTTGCTTCTTTTTCTTTTAGCTTTGAATATGGTTTCTTGCGATGTTACCAACAGAGAGGATGATACGACTGTAGAAGAAACTACGACCTTGGATAAAACCACGCCACGTGAAGAACAAACTACGGCATCACCTCCCGAGGAAGAATCCACTACTAAGCCGAATAAGCCGCAGGATAAACCACAAGAAAAGCCGATTCAGTATCCAACCGAGGATGAATTAAATTTGCATCACGATTGTGATGGCTTTGGCGGAACCTTGCTTGGCGTGGGTGAAAGTGTGGACGTCGTAATTGATTCCAATGAAAAAACAGCAACTATCAGCCTTCAAATGACGCCCGAGGAGGTTGCAGAGGCTCTGTCGGATCGATACACCGAGGTAGGCTTTGGCAATCATTTGTATTACGTTTTAAAGGCAACCAATGGCAAGAGCGTGGTGATCGATACGCTTCACACGACCGATGGAAAAATAACGGAGGTGCGCATATACGATGCACCCCAAACGCCCAACAAAGACGATTGCGTGAAAATTCAAAGCACCATGTGCGTTCACGAAATCACGTCGTTGCTTGGCGTTCCCACGCAAAACACAACCACCTCATACGTTTGCTCGGAGCACACCAACGCAGACGGCGGCGTATTTCGCTTGCTTTGGAGGAATCACGGGTTCATTTTAGGTGCCGGTATTTACACCACAAGAGACGGAAAATCGATCAATATGGATAATATCAATCAGAACCATGAGTGCGACCATAATCAAGGAAGAGTATTGGCAGACGGAGAAACGCTCAAGGTTGTTATTCGCGCCGATGGAACAACGGTAGAAATCGACAACCGATGGTTGATCAATGATCTGCGTACCGCATTGGGAGTTTTTAGTGAGGTTGGATTTACAAAAGGGTTCTTTTTCGTTTTAAAATCCAATCAAGGCGAGGCAGTTATAATCTCCTATTATCCCGATCAGTACGGATATATCGAATATCCCGAAATTCGTGTTTATCCTGCGCGCGACTTGCCCACCCGTGAGGAATGCGCGCAAGTTGAAAAAGGAATGTGCATTCACGATGTTGTAGCATTGATCGGGGCACCTATTACGGGAAGCTATACCGGTCTTATGCGTACTCAAATCACAACCGCCGATGGCGACAAATTTGAGCAGTTTTGGTCTGCAAAAGGTTTTATTACCGATATGGAATTTTCATCTGCTGAAGAATAATTCACATCCCCCGCCGCTCTGCGGCGGGGGAGGTTGGGGAAAAAACGGGAGCCGACTCGCGGGGGGGCGGCTCCTTTTTTAGTTATTTGCCCAAGATAATTTTAATAAATTCTTTGTCGGTCTC
>JAZQYE010000206.1:0-16466 GCA_045633385.1 Eubacteriales bacterium
GTTCCAAGGTTACGGGGATCGTTGAGTGCATCAAAAATACGAATGATATCGATACCGTTTGCGATGGACTTTTGTACAAAGTACTCTACTACGTCATCGGAATAGTGACGGTAGCCGAGAATGTTTTGTCCGCGGAAAAGCATTTGCAGCTTGGTATTCTTGACCTTGTCGCGAATTACGCGCAGTCTTTCCCAGGGATCTTCGTTGAGAAAACGCATACAAGCATCAAAGGTTGCGCCGCCCCACGCCTCAAGGGAGTGGTAGCCGACCTTATCCATTTGCTCGAGAATGGGAAGCATTTCCTCAGTGGTCATACGAGTTGCGATCAGCGACTGATGGGAGTCGCGAAGCACTGTTTCTGTAATTTTTACTTTTGCCATTTCAATATACTCCTATCAGATTTGAATTAGAAGCAGGACAAGAGAACGCCTGCGGCAACGGCAGAGCCGATAACGCCTGCCACGTTGGGGCCCATTGCGTGCATCAAAAGGAAGTTGGAGGGGTCAGCCTTTTGTCCTTCGATTTGCGATACGCGAGCCGCCATAGGTACTGCGGATACACCTGCAGAACCGATCAGAGGGTTGATCTTACCGCCGGTCAGCTTGCACATGATCTTTGCGGTGAGAAGACCGCCGAAGGTAGAGATCATAAATGCAACAAGACCCAGGCAGATGATCAAGAGAGTCTTTCCGCTCAGGAAGGATTGCGCGGTTGCGGTTGCACCTACGCTGATTCCCAAGAAGATGGTAACGATGTTCATCAGCTCGTTTTGAGCGGTCTTGGAAAGACGGTCGGTTACGCCGCAAACGTTAAGCAGATTACCGAACATCAAGCAACCGATCAGCACGAGTGCATCGGGAACGATGAGAGCAACTACGATGGTAACCATGATGGGGAAAATGATCTTTTCGGTCTTGCTGACCTGACGCAAAGCGGTCATTTTGATCTTTCTTTCCTTCTCGGTGGTCATCAAACGCATCAAGGGGGGCTGGATCATCGGAATGAGTGCCATGTAGGAATAAGCCGCAATTGCAATTGCACCAAGCAGCTCGGGTGCGAGGGTCTTGGTAACGGTAATAGCCGTAGGTCCGTCAGCACCGCCGATGATACCGATGGAAGCCGCTTGCTCAGGTGTGAAAGCGCCGGAGAGAAGCGCGCCCGCAAAGGCAACGAATACACCAAGCTGTGCACCGGCACCGATCAAAAGGCTCTTGGGGTTAGAAATCAGGGGGGTAAAGTCGGTCATAGCACCGATACCGATAAAGATCAAGCAGGGGTACAGACCGGTCTTAACGCCGATGTAGAGAATATCGAGGAGTCCTCCGTGGCGAAGAACCTCTCCATAGTTGATCGGATCGCTTGTCATGAAGAAGGACTCATGGAACAATCCTCCACCGGGAAGATTGGTCAAAAGCATTCCGATTGCGATGGGAAGCAACAAAAGCGGCTCAAATCCCTTAACGATTGCAAGGTATGCAAGCACGCAAACAATGACCAGCATAACAATGGTCTGCCACCACTGTGCTTCTACGCTGTTGATCAGCTTATAAACACCGGTGGATTGCCAAAAGTTAAGCAAGCTTTCCAGCAATGCATCCATAAATAAATTTCCTTTCTGATAAATTCGAGATCTTCAAAAAGAAAATCAGTTCAGGGTTACAAGCACTGCGTCGGTTGCAACAGATGCACCTTGTGCTGCCTCAATGGAAGCAACCACACCGTCAGCGGGAGCCATGATGTCGTTCTCCATCTTCATAGCCTCAAGTACGCAAAGAACGTCGCCCTTCTTAACAGCGTCGCCAACCTTTACGTTGACCTTGATCAGGGTGCCGGGCATGGGAGCCTTTACTGCGGTTGCGCCTGCCTTGCCGGCTACTGCGGGAGCTGCTGCAGGTGCGGGAGCTGCCTTGGGAGCAGGAGCTGCTGCGGGAGCGGCTGCTACGGGTGCAGGAGCGGCTACGGGTGCGGAAACTGCACCGTTGAGCTCCTCTACTACTACGTCATATGCAACACCGTTTACGGTAACACGATAATTTTTCATAATATTCACCTTTTCTCTTTCAAATATCAAATTATTGGTTGTGATTACTTACGATTGGCGCGCTTGAAGGAAACAACGCGGAATGCGCCGCTCTCTCCGTTTTCGGAGCGCATTGCCATAATAGCCGCCGTGATAGCCGCAATAATTGCGCCGTCGTCCTGTGCCGCAACGGGTGCGGGTGCAGGCGCTACTACGGGAGCGGGAGCCGCTGTAGGAGCAGACTCCTTCTTGACCTCTTTCTTTTGATCCTTGTGCAGAATGCGATGCATGATCTCGATTGCCGCCCACAAAATGGACAGTACGAGGAAGATCGTCAGCATACCCTGCAGGGTTACGATACCTGCGGTAGATGCGCGTTCTCCAAAACCAAGCTCACCTGCTGCCGCCAGGAAAACAGGAATATAGCTCATTTGACTACCTCCCTATCAAAGAGGAAGATTGCAATGCTTGCGAGCAGGGGTACCGCTGTTCTTCATCATCAGCATGTAAACTGCCGCGCAAATGCGTTGACGAAGCTCACTTGCATCGATTACGTCATCAATGCTACCGTCGGCTGCTGCCGCCTTGGGAGATGCGTTCTCTGCGATCCACTTCTCTTCCAGATCGGCGCGCGTGGTGCTCTCGGTGATCTGATTATTCCACAGGAATGCAACTGCGCTTGCGGGAGCCATAACACTGATCTCGGAATTGGGCAGAGCGTAAACCATGTCTGCGCCCAGCGCCTTGGATCCCATGAGCGTGAATGCCGCGCCGTAAGCCTTACCTACTACAACGGTGATCTTAGCGGTATCGGCAGTTGCGTAAGCCATTGCCAGCTTGCCAAGCTGTGCCGCAAGAGGAGTTCCCTCTGCCGCAGAGCTGAGCTCTACGCCAATGCTATCGGTCAGAGTAACGACGGGAACGGAGAAGCTGTCGCAAAGGCTGATGAGCTTTGCCGCCTTCTTTGCTCCCTCACAGGTGATGACACCGCCGTTTTCGGATGCATTGTTTGCAATCACAC
This sequence comes from Eubacteriales bacterium, assembly GCA_045633385.1. Lineage (GTDB taxonomy): Bacteria > Bacillota > Clostridia > Oscillospirales > CAG-272 > UMGS1865. The sequence continues at coordinate 3,042 of JAZQYE010000206.1, forward strand.
CGCAGGTCACGCCGCCAAGACGAACAAAGCCGGTAACCATCTCCTTGGCGTACTGTGCGCCAAGCTCTACAAAATCAGATGCATCTGCAAGCACGGATACCAGATCCTTACCTGCAAGACCCTCTGCTGCAACCGTACGATTCACGTCGTCGGTCAGCTCCTCGATTGCAACGCCGTCCTCGTTGTTGGAAGGAAGGAGTGCGATCAGCTTTGCCGCCATGGCAACAGCCTCTGCCTCGCTCTCGGTGCTGACGGCCGCCAAACCGTTTTGAGCGGCATAATCGGCAGAGCCAACCTCCTTACCGATGAGGAAGGGTGCGTTTATGTAAAGCTGAGATTGATCCTTAACGGTAACGACTACGTCGAACATAGCCGCAACGGTTGCCGCCATACCTGCGCACACGCCGTTGATGAGCGCGATTTGCGGAATGACACCGGAGGCATCGCTGACAACCTTGAGCAGCTTGCCGTATGCGGACATCACGGAAGCGCCCTCCGAAAGAACAGCTCCTGCGCTATCGAACATTCCCACTACGGGAGCACCGTTTTTGATTGCCATGCTGTAAAGCATTGCAATTTTTTCTGCTTGAAGTGCATCAATTGCGCCCTTCTTGCGATCTGTGTCCTGAGCAAATGCGTAAACCAGCTTTCCGTTAACGGCACCGTAGCCGCAAACAACACCGGTCAACTCGTCGTCTCTCTTCATATACGCACCGGTCTCAACAAAGGTACCGGAATCGAAGAGTGCCGCGATCTTTGCATTGCCGATCGTCATGCCTTTCTCCATAAAGACAAACCTCCGAATAATATATTTTTTGTGCGATAGAGTGCGAATTTCTAAAAATTCCCATCCTACCCCATTCTAATAAAATTATACCATATCACGGATGATTTGTCAATGACGGTCGAAATCTTTTTATGAACAATATGTAAAGTTTGCGCACACTCTGCCTTTTTATACCACCGAAAAAGATTTTAAAAAAGACCGTGCCCGCAAAAAGCGAGAACGGTCTTTTTGATCGTTTTATTGCAGCTTAAACGCCTTGGTAATCCATAGATGCGATAAGCGTTCCCTTCAGATCTTGCGCGCTTGCCGCACTTTGCATGTGCAAATAGCACAAGCCGTTGGGATACGTACCGCGCAACTGTACCTTGGAAATGAATTTGCCGTTGACGAACGCCGATACACAGCCCTGCAAGCAATCAAAATCGAATCTCATTTCGGAGTACATCATGTTTGCATCCTGCACGGCGGCGGTAATAACCGCCGAAAAGTTTGCGATGTGACGGATCTCCTCATCACAGGGATTGACCCAATGATCGAGCAAGGAGATACGAATGCCCTCTCCCTCTACGCGCAAACGGATCTTTACACTTCCCTGCTTTGCAATGGGGAAATTCCAAACCGCACCGCCCACGCCACTGACCAATCTGGGGTCATCCGTGCGACAGATCTGCATGACCTCGTGTCCGTCCCCGGAGGGATCGGGCAACATAAAGGCAGAGCAAACGCGGTTGTAAGCACAATGTCCCACGTATGCAAGCGGTGCTTCTGGTGTACCGCGGTAGCACCCCATCACGCTTTGCACGTAGCCCTGCGCCGAAATATCGCGCAGACCGTGGATCAGATCGTTGCTTCTCTTTTTCTCGTACAGCCAATCGCGGTCAAAAATGATGATGCGATTAAGGAAGTTTTGTCCGTAATGCACCAAAATCTTGTTATAAGGCAATTCAATTGCCTGGAATTGGTGAACACTCTTGTCGCGTCCGCGCTCGGGGCCGCCAACAGAGCGGAAATCTGCCGCGTCACGCAAGGGATTGAGCGCCATTTCGCGGTAACCGATCCACGTTTTGCCCTCATCCTCGGAAATTGCGGCATGATTGGCATCGCGGTTTGTGAAAACGTCCTCCCAAATACCGTCGGCGTCCTCGCGCTCCGGCAAAAGACGCGTATTGCACCACAAAAAAAGCAATTTTCCGTCGGAGAGACGGGTCAAAAACGGCATGGTTCCAGTAGAATGGAACACCGAAGGAACAGGCTTGCTCCAACTCTCGCCCCCGTCCTCGGAGTAGCAGACGTAATGGTAATCCAGCGCCGTGCGCGAGATCATCATCAGCTTACCGTCCGAAAGCTCCGCAATACTGTTCTCGCGGTTGTTTTGTTGCCAACGAATTCCCTTTTTGCCCTCGGGCGGTTGATAGAACGGAACAGCCTCCAAGGGAAGCTTCTTCCACTCGCGCAGGTCTCCGTCAGCCAGATACAGCACACCAAAAAACGCGGTTGGATGCAATTCGGGGCGTTTTTCTGCTCCCACCAAAATTACACGATCGCGGTTGCGCAAAGGAACGATCATGCGAATTTCACAACACGCAACGGGGTTGATCAAAATGCGCATGGGGTTTTGATCGTCGGGCGTATCTCCCAAAAAGGCATAGATCCCCTCATTTTCAAAATTGCGCACGTTGAGATACTTATTCAAATATGGAATGTAGGTCGATTTTCCAAGTGTAAAGCGCCCTGTTACCAAATGACGCTTCCAAGAAAGTCCACCGTCGGTAGATGCAAGATAACAGCGTTGTGCATCACGGTCGAACACGCTCTTTTTTTGATACACGCCGTATGCACGGATCTCACCGTCTGGCATTACGCAAATGTGGTCCCATGCATCCTCATCGGCAGAGGTCACCTCAACAGGCGCAAAAATATCGCGGTAAAAGCGAACGTCCTCGTCGCTCATTCTGTTTTTGATCGCATCAATATAGCTGTATGCATTCATACGCGTTGTCTCCGTTCGTAGCTTGAATCAATTGATACCGACAAATGCACACACGGCATTGTGATCGGAATAAAAGTTTCCGCAGGCATCATCGTCTGCAATTGCATAAGAGAGCTTGGGATCGGTCTTCATATTGGTGAAAACGTAATCGATCTTACTCATCTTTCCCTCTTGGATGCGTTGCATGGAAAAGCCGTGGAAGGTTCCATTGATCTCGCAGGTGGCATCTACCACGCCAAGCGTATTTTTGGTGCAAAGGAGTGTTTGGATCTCCTCGCTCTCCGGTCTTGCGTTAAAATCTCCCGTCATGACGAACGGAAGCCCCGTGTGCTCAACGCGGTCAAGCAAAAGCTCGCTTGCCAACTTTCTTGCAACGCTGCCTACGTGATCGGTATGCGTGTTGTAAAAAGCAAACACTTTGCGTGTTTCGCGGTCTAACAGCTCTGCACAGCAATAAATGCGCGGACAACCGCTCTGCCCCGCATACTGAAAGCGACTGCCCGGAACGCTCGGCTCACCCGAGAGCCATTCGGTGCGAAAGGCGTGAAGCGCAAAGCGATCCTTACGGTAAGCAATGGGATTTGCCTCACCGCCAAAATCCTTTTCTCTGCCGTGTCCCAGCACCACGTAATCCTCGTCAAGCACCTCCCCAAGCCACTCGAGCATAGAGGGGGTGATTTCCTGAAAGCCGATCAGGTGCGGTTTTTCATTCAGCAAAAGCTCCCGTATCTTATCGCGACGAAAATCAAACATATTGACACCGTCAACCTCAGTACGACAGCGCATATTAAAGCTCATAACCTTGATTGCAAGCTCCATGTAAATCCTCCTATGTAGCAAAAGGGGAGGCTCTGTTATGAGCCTCCCCTTGAAGTTTTTTACTGCTGATCCTCAGTTGCAGCTTCCTCGGTCTCTGCCACGTAATCTGCGGGCATAGCCTCTGCTGCCTCTGCTGCCTCCTCAAGGAGAGAGCGGATGGAAAGGCTGACCTTCTTCTTTTCGTCGTCGATATCGATGATGCGAGCATCTACGATCTGACCGATCTCAAGAAGATCTGCGGGCTTAGCGATTCTCTGCATAGCAATTTGAGAGATGTGGATCAAGCCGTCAACACCGTCGATGATCTCTGCAAATGCACCGAAAGGCATCATGTTTACGATCTTAACGGATGCAATGTCACCGATTGCATAACGGGACTTGAAAATGTTCCAAGGATTGGACGCCTCGGTCTTGTAGCCCAAAGAGATTCTCTTCTTTTCGGGATCGAAGCTCTTTACGAATACGTCGAGCTCATCGCCAACGGAAACGACCTCTGCAGGGTTCTTGATGCGCTTCCAGGACAGCTCGGTCAGGTGTACCATACCGTCAACGCCGCCCAGATCAACGAATGCGCCAAAGCCGGTCAGGCTCTTAACGGTACCGTGATAGGTCTTGCCTACCTCGATGCCTGCCCAGAAGTCAGCCTCCTGTGCACGACGCTCCTCGCGCAGAACGACACGAATGGAGCCGATTGCCTTTTTGGGAGCCTTGATCTCGATGACCTTAAAGGATACCTCGGTACCAACGATGGAGGAAAGATCTCCGTCCTTCGGTACACCGGTTTGAGATGCGGGAACGAATACGCGGTTTGCGTTGTAGAATACGACAACGCCGCCCTTAACAGCCTCTGCAACCTTGCCCTCGAGAACGGTCTTGTTCTCGCAAGCCTCTACGATGGACTGCCAATTCTTATCGGCATCTGCTCTCTTTTTGGAAAGCTCTGCAACACCCTCAATGTCGCTGACACGGATAACGAAAGCCTCAACCTTGTCACCCTTTTTGAAATTCTCGACCAACTTAAAAGCAGGATCGTCGGAAATCTGATCCGCTTTGATGTATCCGGTTACACCCGCGCCGACATCCAGCTGGATTTCAGCATCGGAAACATAAGTAACGGTTCCGGTAACGACATCTCCTGTATTTAAAGTTAAGCATTGCGATTCGAGCATTTCTTCGAAATTTTCTTTGATTTCGCTCATGGTTTTATATACCTCCTGTATTTCCTCGCTCGGTGTCGATGCACCCGCGACGATTCCAATGTGTTGTGCGGTGGAAAAACGGTTGGCATCCAGCTCGGATGCGGCGTTGATCCACACGGTGTTGCCGCAATATTGGCGGCAGATTTCATACAGCTTTGCAGTGTTGGAGCTCTCCTTACCGCCGATGACAACGATACCGTCGCACCGCTGTGCAAGCTCCTTTGCCTCGGTTTGCCGCTGTTCGGTCACACTGCATATTGTATCAAAAATTTTGGCATTTGTATATAGCTTTTTGAGATTTTTTTGGCTTTCGTTCCAATTGCACAAATTTTGTGTCGTTTGGGCTGCCATAACCGGCATTTTGCTATCATTTTCTTGGGTTCTGATCTTTGAAAATGCCTCACTCAGATCATCTGCGGAAGAAAAGACGTATTTTTCACCCTCAAAAAAGCTCATAATGCCAATAACCTCGGGGTGATCCTTAGCGCCTATCAAAATAAAGAGCTCTTTTTCGGCATCGCACTCGTGCGCGATCTGATGGATCTTTTTGACAAAGGGACAGGTACAATCGATCCAGCGGAAGCTGGAATTTTGCGCCGACAGCGCATCAAGCTCTGCGGCAATCTCCTTTGTACAGCCGTGTGCTCTGACCAAAACGGTAACGGGATGCGCGGCATCGGCGCTTTGCGCAACGGTTGCCAGCTCCTCGTTTTTAATCGCCTCCACGCCACGGCGACGCAAAGACTCGTTGTAAGTTTCGTTGTGTATCAAGTGCCCCAAGGTGTAAATGCGCTCGCCCTGCTCGGCGTTTTGCAACGCCTCCTCCAAGCGGTCGGTGGCTCGTTTGACACCAAAGCAAAAGCCTGCGTGCTTGGCAACGGTAACGTTACGCATATCGGAGCTCCTTTCGTAAACCATCAATTCCCCGTTTTTTCACGGACCAAGCGAATGACCGCCTCGGTGCTTTCATCGGGTGTCATCCAAGAGTTATCCAACAGCACGGCATCCTCTGCCGCAACTGCGGGGGCAACCGCACGGGTGCTGTCGTCGCGGTCACGCTTTTGCATATCCGCAAGGACCTCCTCGTAGGTAACGTTCATGCCCTTTGCCACAAGCTCGTCGCGGCGGCGCGTAGCGCGGCACTCATCGCTTGCAGTTAAAAAGATCTTGACGTCGGCATTGGGAAGAATGACCGTACCAATGTCGCGACCGTCCATGATCACGCTGTTTTTTCTTGCAATATCGCGCTGTGTTTCCAGCAGGAACGCACGAACTGCGGGAATCGCCGATACCGCCGACGCATACATCGACATTTCGGGGGTGCGAATGCGGTCTCCCAGATTTTCGCCGTTGAGGCATACGATCTGCGTACCGTTTTCGTACTTGAGCTCCACGCTGATCTCGGGCAGAAGCGCTTCTACTTCGGCCGCGTCCTTGGGATCGACGTTGCGAGAGCGCACGTAGTATCCGACGGTGCGGTACAAAGCGCCCGTATCGACGTAAATAATACCCAGCTTTTTGGCTACCGCCTTTGCTACCGTGGATTTTCCGGCTCCGCTCGGTCCGTCTATTGCAATTTGAATCATATTTTCGTCCTCTATATTCGTATTTTAATACCCGTATGCGGCAGACGAGCCTGCCACAACGGCTGTAGAGAATGCAATTTGTAAATTGAAGCCACCCGTGTAACCGTCCACGTCCAAGACCTCGCCTGCAAAATACAAGCCCTCGATCAATTTGGACTCCATGGTTTTGGGATTGACCTCCTTGATGCTGACTCCGCCGCGCGTGATGATCGCTTCCTCGATAGGACGGAAGCCGTGAAGCGGAATGCGGATCCCCTTGAGCGTACGCACCATGCGCTCACGCTCCTCTTTGGTGACCGAATTCACCTTTTTGCGTGGGTCGATGGCGCACAGACGAACGAAAGGCTCGATCATCTTTTGCGGTAGGATATCGTCCAACGCATTGATAAAATCTCGATTTTGATATTTTGAAAAATCCGAAAGGATGCGCGCATCCAGAGCTTTTTCATCCAACGCAGGCTTGAGGTCGATATACGCCTCGTATTTTCCCGGTACGATGTCGGACAAGTGCGCGGACGCCGACAGGATCAAGGGTCCCGTTAAACCAAAGTGTGTAAAGAGCATTTCACCAAAATCCTCGTACACCACCTTTTCGGACTGTGTATTGCGAATGCGCAAGGAAACGTTCTTTAAGGAAAGCCCTTGCATAGAGGCACACAGCTTGCCCTCTGCCACCAAAGGCACCAGGGACGGAAACAGCGGTGTGACCGTATGACCCGCTTCGCGTGCGAAGCGGTAACCGTCGCCATCGGAGCCTGTCATGGAATAGGATCTGCCGCCCGTGCAGACCAAAACAGCTTCAAACCGCTCCTCGGCACTGCCGTAGCGCAAGCCCTCAATACGACCGTTTGCAATGCAAAGTGCATCGACACGGCGGTGAACGATCTCCACACCTGCCGTTCTGCATCTTTTTTCCAAAGCGGCTACAATGTCTCCGGCTTTGTCGGAAACAGGAAACACCCGCTTGCCGCGCTCGGTCTTGAGCGGAACGCCCGACTCCTCAAAAAAGTTGACGGTATCCTCGGTAGAAAAGCGCGCAAGTGCGGCGTATAAAAATCTTGGATTGGTGGGAACGTTGGCAAGAAACTCGTTTTGGTCGCAACGGTTGGTCACGTTGCATCTGCCCTTGCCCGTAATGCGGAGCTTTTTGCCCATGCGGTCGTTCTTTTCAAAAAGTGTGACTGCCGCGCCAAGCTCTGCCGCCGTAACAGCCGCCATCATACCTGCGGCTCCGCCGCCGATCACGGCAACGCGCACGGCTTCACTGTCCTTTTTTTTCATAGACGTCATAACGATCCCAAACCTCCTCCAAAACGCGCAAGCGCTCGCTGACCTCATCCTGCTTTTTGCGCGCAACGGCAACGACGATGGCGTTGATGATGCTCAAGGGTGCCACCAAGGAATCCACAAAGGATGCCATATCGCTGTGCGCGATCAAAAGCTGATCGGCGTAAGAGGCGATGGGAGAAAGCTTACTGTCGGTCAAGGCGACCACGTCGGCATCCCTTCCCTTTGCGTACTCCACCGCATTGATGATACGGGTAGAATAGCGCGGAAAGCTGATGGCGATCATAACGTCTCCCTTGCCTACCTGCATGATCTGTTCAAACATCTCGCTGCCCGAGGTGGTTTGAACGAATCGAACGTTATCAAAGATCATACGCAGGCTGTAATTCAAAAAGCCTGCCAGCGTGGAGGAAGAGCGCACGCCGATGATATAAATATTCTTTGCCTCTACGATGCGCTCAACGGCATCCTCAAAGCTCTGCCGATCGATCTCCTCCATGGTTTGACGGATCTTTTCGATGTCGGAGGAAAGCACCTTTTCCAGCACGTCGCCCTCACCGATGAGAGTGTTGGTAACCTCCATACGCTGAAAAGAGGTCAAGTGGCTGCGAATCAGCTTTTTGAGCTCCTGCTGCAATTCGGGATACCCCTCAAAGCCAAGCTCAATGGCAAAACGAACGACCGTTGACTCCGATACCCCGACGATCGTACCCAAACGGGATGCCGTGAGATACGCCGCCTTTTCGTAATGCTCAAGTATATAAGCCGCAATCAGCCTTTGCCCTTTCGAAAAAGAGGGCATTCCGTCCTTCATGATCTTCAGCAAATCACCGTTCATATCGACCGTACCTCTCCTTCAAAGCCGTGCTTTTTCGGCATACATACTATTATAACCCAAAAATGTTAAAATGTCAACCGAATTTTGCAAAAAGAACAAGATTTTTTTGCCAATTTCCTATTGTTTTTTTGCAAACTGTCAAATTTTATACACCTTGGGCTTAAAACAGGCGTGTACAAGCGTTTCGCCGCCCTTTTACGAGTCCGTTTAAAAAGGTGCGTAGCAAACAGATTCTGCGGCGATGCGACCGTCGATAATCGGATAGATCGTAGCTTTTACAACAGCCTTCGAAGCACCGAAACGCCACAGCAAAACGGCGGTATGAAGCGCGAGCATGATACCTCAGCGTCCGCTTTTTACAAGTCTGATTTTCGGTTTTACGTCCCCAAAAGAGCATGAAGAATCAAAATTCACAAAAAAAAGTAACTGAAAAATATTAATTTTTTGATATTTTTTGCGATATTTTTTTATCTGTCTCATTGACAAAAAAGCAGTTTTGTGGTATAATATTCGCGTAAAAAAATCGAATTTTCAACGGAAGCTCCGTTGACGGTTCGGCAAACTTATTTTCACCTTTAAAGGAGAATTGTTATGAAAAAAATTTATACCGGAAAAACCAAGGACGTTTATCAACTTGACAACGGCAACGTAATGTTGAAATTCAAGGACGACTGCACCGGAAAAGACGGCGTATTCGATCCGGGCGAAAATTCCGTTGGCTTGACCATTGACGGAATTGGTAAGGCAAACCTGCAAACCTCTATTTACTACTTTGAGCTCTGCAAAAAGGCAGGCATCAAGACCCACTACGTTGGCGCAGACGTTGAAAATGCCACCATGGAGGTTCTTCCCGGCACCGTATTCGGTCACGGCTTGGAGGTAATTTGCCGTTTGGTTGCTACCGGTAGCTTTATTCGCAGATACGGCGAATACATTCAGGACGGCACTCCTTTGGAGGGCGGCTACGTTGAGTGCACCTTTAAGAATGACGAAAAAGGCGACCCGCTGGTAACCGCTGAAGGCCTTGCTGCACTCGGCATTATGGATTTGAAGATGTTTGAGAGCATGAAGGAGCAGACCTTGAAGATCACCAAGATCGTTGCTGATGACCTGAAGACCATTGGCTTGGATCTGTGGGATATCAAGTTCGAGTTTGGTTACAACAACGGCGAGGTCATTCTCATCGACGAGATCGCATCCGGTAACATGCGCGTTTACAAGGACGGCAAGATCGTTGACCCTGTTGAGCTCACCAAGCTGATTCTTGCAAGATAATTCCCTATACGATATCGGGGATGAGACCCATGCGGTGCATTGGACTCATCCCCGTCTTTTTTTATTTTAAAGCGTTTGCGGTCGTTTGGAGCGCAATACCGAAAGCGTTCCCCTTACCCCTCGTTCAGCTCGTCCAAAAAGTAGGCGCGGCTGTAGGCACGCTTGCCCGCCTCATCCACAACCGTTACGCGGAAATAGGGTTTGACGGTTGCTTTATCGTTTTTGGAATCACACAGATATTTGTTCAAATCGATGTCCACCGCAGTCAAGAGTGCATCGGCGGCATTCTTTTGGATGGACATGCGCCGCTCGGAGCTGACAAAGACCGAGCGTGCGGGTGAGCACTCCACGTGCAAAATGCCGTTCTCGATAGAGAGCTCCCGGATCTCGGGACCCGTCGAGGCGTAAAAATCACCGCGCTCCAAAGCGTCGATAACGGTGGCGTACTCCAGCTTTTCTGCCTTGACCATCAGCCAACCGCCAAAGCAGTGGCCCATGTTGTGCGCATCGTCGGTGGCAAGCGGAAAGACCTGCGCGCCCGTGCGGAGCAGATCGTCCAGCGGTTGAGGCGTATCGGGATAGCCGTTGCGGTCACAGCCCGTGTTGTGGCACTCCACGCCCCACAGTCCCTTGAGATCGATGTAATCAGCATAAGTCTGCGTGGACCATACGGGATGGTTGTAGGAAACGAAGAAGCCTTCCTCGCGCGCTTTTGCGATGGTGCGGTTGATCAGCTCGATATCGTAATCCTTTGGATAGTTGTAATCGAGCAGATCCGCAGGCGCAAACTCGGGATGCTTGACCGCCTTTGCGGTAAAGGCACTGTAGCGCGTTTGGTTGGGATCGCGCGAATAGAGGTTGAGGTGGTAGGTTTTGATGAAGCTATGGGGGTTGCCCGTTTGGTTGAAGTCGATCTCGGTGGAGGTGATCGCCAAAAAGTGCTCGTCGGTCAGATCATTGTGCGGCAGGAGCACCTGGTGATCGGTAAAGGCGACGATGGAGTATCCGCGCTTGAGATATTCCTCCTTGGTCTCCTCGGGTGTCATGCGACCGTCGGAAACGGTGGTATGCATGTGCATATTGGCTTTGTAAAAATGACCTTGTTCAGGAATGAGATACTGTTTCATAGACGTTTTTCTCCTTTTTCAATCAATTCCAATCGGATACAAAATAAGCGCGCGACCATGCGGATTTGCCGCTTGCATCGGTCACCGTTACACGGATATAGGGCGTGTGGCGTCCGTTTCCGTTTTTCGTTGCCTCAAAATATGCAGACAGATCGAACGTTGCATCGGTCAAAAGCCGGTCACCTGCCTTAGCTCTTTTCGCCTCGCGGCGGTCGGTGGACACAACCACAGAAGCTGCAGGCGAACAAGCAACGTGCAAAATGCCGTCCTCGACCGAGATCTCATGAATTTCCGGTCCCGTTGAGGCATAAAAATCGCCGTTTTCCAAAGCGGTCATGACCTCGCCGTAGTCCAAACGGTCGGCAGATACCATCAGCCAACCGCCAAAGCAGCTGCGCGCCGAGTGCATGTCATCCGTGGCAAGCGGATAGATGCGATTGCCCAAGCGCAACAGATCGTCATAGGGCTGTATGGTGTCGGGATAACCGATCTGCACGCACTCGGAGTTGTAAACCTCCACGCCCCAAATACCCTTGAGAGGTGCGTAATCGGTGTAATTCTGCTGAGACCACACGGGGTGATTGTAGGAAACGAGAAAGCCCATCTCATTTGCCTTAGCAACCAGCTTATTGATCAGTTCCACGTCGTATTGGCGTGCCACGTTGTGCTGACGCATCTCGTCGGTCACGTACGCCTTGATGTGCTCGATGCGTTTCCAGATCGCCGCCTCCGAAAAGATGGGAGAAACGGTGTTCCCCTCCTCCTTCGCATACAGATTGAGGTGGTAGCATCTCCGTTCATTACCGACAATGCTCGGATCCTTTTCGCTAAAAGAGACCTCCAGGGAGGTGATGGGCAAAAAGCTTTCGTCACGCAATGCTTTTTGATCCACGATGACCTCGTGATCGGTAAAGGCAATGATAGAATAGCCCTCTGCCTTGTATGCCGCTTTGACCTCCTCGGGAGTCATTTTTCCGTCCGAGAGGGTGGTGTGCAGATGCATATTGGCTTTATAAAAATTCCCTTTTTGCAGGAGCAGTTGTTTTTTCATAAGACGTCCGCCTTTCATTCGCTTTTGATAAGGTCATTTTAACACAAAATAGAATGAAATGCAAGTTTTTTTCAAAAAAAACACAAAATCTTCTTGCAATTTACAAAGAAATAAGATATCATATATAGGTATAGACTTGAACATACTGTAAAAAGGAGGGGATTTGATGCTGGGATACGTTCGCACTGATACGCCCGAATTACGGGTGCGCGATCAGGAATGCTACCGCGCGCTGTATTGCGGGCTGTGCCGTCACATGGGAAAATGCACCGGTCAATGCTCACGCATGGCACTCAGCTACGATTTTGTTTTTTTGGCGGCGTTTCGAATGTCGCTGTTGCAGGAAAATGTCAAGATCAAGCAATTTCGTTGCCTTGCTCACCCCACACAACGCAAAAACGCCGTTGCTGACTCCGCCACACTTGCCTTTTGTGCCGATGCCACCGCTATTTTGACCTACCACAAATGTCTTGACGACGTTGCCGACGAAAAGGGGTTCAAGCGGATACGTGCCAAGCTTGCCGCAGCGTTTTTTCATTCCGGCTACCGCCGCGCCAAAAAGCGATATGCGGAATTGGATCGCACCGTTTGCAATCAACTCAAGGAGTTGCGCCAATACGAGCAGAACAGCAATGCCCCACCGAGCGCAGATGCGCCTGCCGCAATTTTTGGTAACATCATGTCCGCTGTTTGCTCCGAGGGGCTTTCGGGGGGCGAGAAGCGCATTGCCGCCCAGTTTGGGCGCGCCATCGGGCATTGGATCTACTTGATTGATGCCGCCGACGACTATCGCGACGATCTCAAAAGCGGTAGCTTTAACCCGTTCACTCACTTGTTTGGGTCTTCTATGACCGAGGAGAACGCCGCAGGCGTAAAGCTCGCACTAAAAAAATATTTGACCGACGCCGAAAACGCGTTTGTTTTGATCGATGATTTTCCAATGCCGGAGATCAAAGAAATTCTGTGTAACATCTTATACCTCGGTCTGCCCGCAACAGCCGATCGTATTTTAAACAAAACTTGGAAAGGTGAACCCAAAGAAAAATGAAAAGTCCTTATGAGGTCTTGGGCGTTTCTCCAAACGCAACTGACGAAGAAATTAAAAAAGCGTACCGCGATCTGGCACGCAAATATCACCCCGACAAATACCGCGACAGCGACCTTGCCGATCTTGCAAGCGAAAAAATGAAGGAGATCAACGCCGCGTATGAAGAGGTTCAAAAGATGCGTGCGGGCGGCGGACAAAGCAATCAGGGGCAATCCGGCGGCTATCACGGCTACAACGGTAACCCCAACGCCTCCTCGGGAAGCAGTCAATTTGCCGAAGTGCGCCGCTTGATCAATCAAAACGAGATCCAGCACGCCGAGCAGATCCTGCGTTCCATGTCCTCGGCAAGTCATAATGCAGAGTGGTATTTTTTGATGGGCTGTGTAGCATACAAGCGCGGCTATTTTACCGATGCGCA
>JAZQYE010000207.1:0-4227 GCA_045633385.1 Eubacteriales bacterium
GCTTGTGCAAGCCACCAGCACGGCTGGTGGTCATGACTGCATTTTTTTACAATAAAACGTGACCTACGAATGCTTTTTTCGATTAGATGAGTGAGGGACCTTGCCACAATGTGCGATGATGATCAACTGGGATAGGAGGACACATCATGGATGATGAAAAGATCTTGGCATTGTATCAGCAAAGAGACGAGGCGGCAATTGCCGAAACGCAAAAAAAGTACGGTCGATTTTGCTACTCCATTGCCTTGCGGTTACTGCAGAACCACGAGGATGCACAGGAGTGTGAAAACGATACCTATCTTGATGCGTGGAACGCAATTCCACCGCAACAGCCAAACCCGCTTTCGGGCTTTCTCGCCATGCTCACACGGCGCAGGGCGCTTGACCGCTTTCGTGAGCGATACGCGCAAAAGCGAGGGGAAAATGCGGTGGTGCTCTGCTTTGACGAGCTGGAGGAATGCATTGCCGAGGACGCTCACATCGATGACGGCATCGCAACCGAGGAGCTGGCACGGTCCATCTCACGCTTTTTGCATCGCATTTCCGAGGAGGAGTGCAACGTGTTTTTGCGTCGCTATTGGTTTTTTGACAGCGTGCGCGACATTGCCGAACGCTACGGTTTTGGCGAGAGCCGCGTGAAAATGATGCTGATGCGCACGCGCAAAAAGTTGAGTGATTATTTGCAAAAGGAGGGTTATATTGTATGAAAACAGACAAGCTTCAGGATGCGCTCGGTATGATCGATGCCGATCTTGTAACACGTGCCGCAAAGGATGCGCCAAAGAAAAAGCGCGGAAGGATCAAATGGATCCCCGCAATTGCCGCCGTGCTGGTTCTGGCAATTGGAATCGGGGTGCTGTTTGGCAGCGGTGTAATGGATGCTGTTTTGTTGGGACTATTGAAAGAACCCACTCAAACAGATAATTGGCCCACTTCTTCGCGCATACCGGGAGTGCCGATTGTTGTGAAGCCGAACAGATACACCATTATGAGTGCTACGTACCCGTTGCAGGTGCAATATCCAATCAACGATCCTCAAAACCAAGAATTGAAGCGAGAGTGGTATAAAAGTCAGCATGAGAAGAACAAGTATCTTGGAAAGGGAACTTCCCTGCAGGGCTTTTTTGAGGATAGCATATCGACGTTTCTTTCCGATTGCGGAAGTGAAAACGTTGTGTATTCTCCACTGAACGTGTATATGGCGCTTGCCATGCTGGCAGAGTGCGGTGGTGGAAACACGCGCCAACAAATTTTGGATCTTTTCAACGTTGAAAGCATTGAAGCGTTGCGCACGCAGGTGCATGGCGTTTGGAATGCAAATTACAGTGACGACGGTCTTGTGACAAGCCTTTTGGCAAACTCCGTGTGGATGAATCAGGATATTTCTTACCGTGAGGATGCAATTCAAAATCTTGTAAAATATCACTTTGCATCTGTTTATCAAGGCAAAATGGGTAGCAATGGATATAATCAAGCGTTGCGTCAATGGCTAAACGATCAAACGGGTGGGCTTTTAAAGGATCAGATCGATCATATCAAGTTGACGCCCGACACGGTTTTGGCATTATACAGTACCATCTTTTTTGAAGCTGCTTTTGAAGAGGAGTTCTCGGCAGAGAAAACAACGCAAAAGATTTTTCATTCTGCTGTCGGCTTGACCAAGTGCGACTATCTGGTTGGCTCCGAAAGTACCGCATACTATTGGGGCAAAAAATTTACCGCCGCAAGTAAAAGCTTGCAGAGCGATGGAGATATCATCTTTATTTTGCCTGATCAAGGAGTTAGCGTGCAAGCGTTATTGAAGAATGAAGAGGCGCTTTCGCTGATTGCAAATACTGGGTATTCTTGGACAAATGAGCGTAGCGTCATCGTCAATTTTGAAATTCCAAAATTCAGCGTTTCCTCAAATATTGATCTGGTAGAAAAGCTGAAGGCAATGGGTGTGACGGATTGTTTTGATGGACGGGCAGATTTTTCTCCATTGAGCGAGGAAAACGGAATATATGTCAGCTCTGTCCGCCACGGCGCAACCGTTACCATTGAGGAGAGCGGTGTCCTCGGTGCCGCCTACACTGAGATTCTTAAGAACTACTCAGGGGCTCCTTCTTATGAGGAGGTCGATTTTATCCTTAACCGACCGTTTATTTTCGTCATCAGAGGAGCGGATCACTTGCCGCTGTTTGTTGGCGTGGTCAATCAGATTTGATTTGTGATTTCGTTATACCGTTTCATAAAAATGTGGGGGGGCTTCTTTCAAGAAGCTCCCCCACAAAGTTTTTAATTCTTCTTACCAAGCCGTGACCAGAATTTGAAGGTCATGGGCCACAGAATGCCTGCGACAACGACAATGAGGAAGTAGCGAATACCCGTTCCGAGGTTGATTCCAAAGAGGGCGTTGAGGGGGGATTTGAGCAGGATGCGCACCGCAAGGATCAAGCCAATGCCAATGGCAAGCTTTAAGATCTGTGCCCACCAAACCGCCTTGACCTCAAAGCGGATCCATTTTCGCTCAACGGGGTACAAAATGCAAAGACCGATTACAAGGAACGCCAATTGAAAAGCGACCTTTTGCGCATCGGCAAGGTTGACGGGATCAACGTCCGAGGGGAAGGGGAACAGCATAACAAACAAAAGGTTTGCAAGCGACAGTGCCGCCATTGCCCCAATGGTGATATACATCACGCGCGGATTTTTATAGCCCTTTTCAATCAACGGGAACAGCACAAACAGCGTAGCGGCAGAGATCAGGAGCGATACGCCAACGTCCAACAGCGTATGTACGCCAAGGTACATTCTGGAAAAAGCGACCAGAATGCAAATTACAACGCCCGTAATTTGCACCCAACGGCGCTTTGCGGAGCGTGCCACGCCACCGTAAAGGTTAGAGGCGCATTGCGTGTGTCCACTGGGGAAGGAGTAGCCCGTTGCCGCCTCTCTTGCGCTTTCCACAATGGTAAACTTGGGATCAAGCACCCACGGGCGCGGAATGCGGAAGGTCATTTTCAAAAACTGAACGCACACAAGCCCCGTAAAGCCTGCGTACAGCAAAAAGTAGCCGCGC
The DNA here is from genome assembly GCA_045633385.1 of Eubacteriales bacterium. Taxonomy (GTDB): domain Bacteria; phylum Bacillota; class Clostridia; order Oscillospirales; family CAG-272; genus UMGS1865. The sequence goes on from JAZQYE010000207.1 coordinate 3,062, forward strand.
TTTTTATCTACGCACCAAAAAAACACCAACGCCACCGCCATAAACAGCGTTTCCTCGCCAAGCAGGGTGATCAGCGACATGAGCGAATCGCCAAACGGGGTACGAATGGATTCCAAAAATCTCAATACATTCATAAAAAAACGATCCTTTCTGATTTTTCTCATTTTAATTGTACCATGTTTGCTACCGCTTTGCAAGAGGAAAATGAAAAAAACTTTTTCAAAATTATTTTGGCGTATTTTTTGCAACGCCTTGATTTTTTTTGTCGAATATGATATACTGATAGCAATAAAGCAAAAGGAAATGAACCAATGGCAAATATTTTGTCTGCAAAGGCAGTACAAGCCCTGCTTGCATGGTATCAACAAAATAAGCGCGATCTGCCATGGCGGCACACGTCCGACCCGTACCGCATCTGGCTCTCGGAGATCATGCTCCAGCAAACGCGCGTGGAGGCTGTCAAGCCCTATTACGCACGTTTTTTGGAGGTATGCCCCACCGTTCATGCCTTGGCTGAATTGGACGAAGAACGCCTGATGAAGCTGTGGGAAGGCTTGGGATATTACAGCCGCGCCCGCAATTTGCAAAAGGCGGCAAAAACGGTGGTCGAGCAACACGGCGGCACAATGCCCAACACCTACGAGGCGTTGCGCGCGCTCCCCGGTGTGGGCGAATACACGGCTGGTGCCATCGCTTCCATTGCATACGGTTTGCGCGTTCCCGCAGTTGACGGCAACGTATTGCGCGTATTGGCACGCGTGAGCGGCTCGCTTGACGATATCACGCTCCCCGAAACCAAGAAGAAGTTCCGCAACGAGCTTTTGCCCGTCGTGCCCACCGAGGCAGGGGATTTTACCCAAGCGATGATCGAGCTCGGCGCTATCGTGTGCGTGCCAAACGGCGCACCGCTGTGCGAAAAATGCCCGTTGTACAGCTCCTGTGCGGCGGCAAACGAGGGCTTGACGGAGCAGATCCCCGTTCGCTCTGCCAAAAAAGCGAGAAGGATCGAGCAATTAACGGTTTTTCTCATTCGCGACGGCAACCGCACTGCCTTGCACAAAAGACCGCAAAAGGGGCTTTTGTCTGGTCTTTATGAGCTGCCAAATACCAAGGGCTTTTTGAACGAGCGCGAGGTGACCGACTATTTGAGGAGCATTGGCTTTGAG
>JAZQYE010000208.1:0-3194 GCA_045633385.1 Eubacteriales bacterium
AAGGTCACTTGCAGACTACAAGTTTGATAGGTCAGAGGTGTAAGTGCAGTAATGCATTCAGCTGACTGATACTAATAGACCGAGGGCTTGAACTTCTTGTTCAAGATCTACAAATTATTTGGGTTTCGCTTAACTCTACTCTGATTCTTTTGTTCGATTTTCTATGATCATAAGTAGAAGTTAAAAAACGGCATTCGGAATCAATCCGGTGCCGTTTTTTTTGTTTTTCATCATCAAGCAGAAAAGTGTTGCAAACTTGTTGACATTTCAACAAGTTTGTGGTATAATAAGATAGGCTTGTTGAAATCTCAACAGGGAGGAGAGAATATGACGGAACGTTTTGAAACATTTACGGCGTTGATTACCAAAATCAACCGAAATATCAAAAAGATCAAAAATCAAGAAATGGCAGAGTACGATCTTCGCAGTGCGCACGTTTCGTGTCTGTATTATTTGTATTCGACCGAGCACTTAACTGCGACCGATCTTTGTGAGCGTTGCGAGGAGGATAAAGCTACCATCTCACGCGCCTTGGAGCATTTGGAAGAGCATGGGTTTATTTTTTGCCAAAGCAAATCTGCCAAGCGATACAAAAGTCCGCTCGTTTTAACCGAAAAGGGGCGAGAGACAGGAAAATGCATCTATGACAAGGTGGAGCGTGTGCTTGACGAGGTTGGCACAACGCTTTCGGAAGAAGAACGAGCCTCATTTTACAAAAATCTTGCATTGATCAGCGATCAATTGGAGCGTTTGAGCAATACTTGATACATAGATAGGAGAAGAATATGAGAAATATCAAAATCGTCGCAGATTCCTCTTGCGACCTCTTTACTCTTCAACATACGGCGTTTGCCACCTCTCCGATGAAGATCATCACCGATGAACGCGAATTTGTTGACGACCATTCCCTTGATGTGGCGGAAATGGTAGATTATTTTGACCGTTGCAAGGGCAAGTCTAAATCCTCTTGTCCCAACACAAGCGATTGGCTGGAGGCGTTTGGCGATGCGGACGACGTTTTTTGCGTGACGATTACCAGTGGCCTTTCGGGGAGCTACAACTCTGCTTGCGCCGCTAAGAGAATGTACGAGGAAGCGCATGAGGGCAGACGCGTATTTGTTTTGGATTCTCTCTCGGCTGGTCCCGAAATCACGTTGGCTATTGAAGCCTTGGAGACTTATATCGAGCGCGGAATGGCGTACGAGGAGATTTGTACAGCTATTACCGATTACGTTCAGCATACGGGCTTGATCTTTATGCTGAAATCACTCAAGACCTTTGCCAATAACGGCAGAGTTTCGCCCATTGTTGCAAAGCTTGTGGGAATTGCGGGAATTTGCATTGTGGGAAAAGCAAGTGACGTTGGCACGCTGGAGCCGATGCACAAGTGCCGTGGCGAGCGTCGCGCTTTGGAGACCTTGTTTGAGGAGGTAGTGGCACACGGTTATTGCGGCGGCAAGATCAGCATTGGACATTGCCAAAATCCTGTGGCGGCAGAGCAACTCAAGGAGATGTTTTTGGAAAAATTCGGGCAGGTTCAGGTTGAAATTCATCCTTTCAGAGGCTTGTGTAGCTTTTATGCCGAAAAGGGTGGCGTGCTCGTCGGATTTGAAAAAAAGTAATAGGAGACCGATATGGATCGTTTGGAAATGGATGCGTTATTGGAAAAACAAAGAGCTTACTATCGAAGCGGCGCAACGCTTTCGACCTCTTTTCGTATTGCACAACTGAAAAAGCTGTACGGCGTGATCCAAGCGCATCAGAATGAGATCAACGATGCGCTTCAAAGCGACCTTGGAAAAAGTCATTACGAGGGCTTTATGTGCGAGTCCGGCTTGGTGCTGACCGAAATTTCGTATATGATTCGTCACGTCAAGCGTTTTTCAAAGAGAAAAACGGTGCCAACCCCCTTGGCGCAATTTGCATCGCACAGCTACCGTCAACCCGTGCCGTACGGTAACGTGCTGATCATGAGCCCTTGGAATTATCCGTTTTTGCTGACCATTGAGCCTTTGGCGGACGCAATTGCCGCTGGAAATACAGCAATCATCAAGCCCAGCGCGTATTCTCCCGCAACAAGTCGAATTGTTGAAAAGATCATTGCGCAATGCTTTTCGCCCGAATACGTGGCGGTGGTAACGGGAGGCAGAGCCGAAAACACTGCGCTGTTGGATCAAAAATTTGATCTGATCTTCTTTACGGGCAGTCAATCGGTGGGAAAAGAAGTGCTTCGCCACGCGGCAGAGCATCTGACTCCTACCGTATTGGAGCTTGGTGGAAAAAGCCCGTGCATTGTAGATGGAGATGCCGATCTTGCGCTTGCCGCACGACGTATCGTGTTTGGTAAATTCCTCAACTGTGGGCAGACCTGCGTAGCACCCGATTACGTGCTTTGCGCAAAATCGGTCAAGGATGCGTTTGTGCAAGCGGTTGTCAAGGAGGTCAAGCGGCAGTTGGGTGACGATCCGCTTCAAAACGAGAACTACGGAAAGATCATCAATCAAAAGCATTTTGCGCGTCTTTGCGGTTTGATCGATGCCGCCAAGGTGGTTGTTGGAGGTCGTGTTGATGCTGAAGCCTGCCGGATCGAGCCCACCGTCATGGACGGCGTTACCGATGCGGATGCCGTTATGGGAGAGGAGATCTTTGGCCCTATTTTGCCGATTTTGACATTTGAGGATTTTGATGCGGCGGTAGATGCGCTCAAGACCAAGGATAAGCCCTTGGCGTTGTATCTCTTCAGTCACAGCAAGCGGCACATTCGCCGCGTGACCACCGAGATTTCCTACGGTGGCGGTTGCATCAACGACGTGGTCATTCACCTTGCAACCTCTGCCATGGGCTTTGGCGGTGTGGGTGAGAGCGGTATGGGCTCATACCACGGCAGGGCGGGTTTTGATGCGTTTTCGCATTACAAATCCATTGTGGAAAAAAAGACGTGGATCGATCTTCCCATGCGTTATCAGCCTTATAAGAGCAAGCTATATCAAAGACTGCTGCATTTCTTCCTAAAATAAAAAGATGTGTTTGAAAGGAGAAGCAATGAAGATTGAACAATTGGGCTGCGGACTGTACCGCGTGTTGATTCCGTTTTTAAGCGTTACGACCACTGTATATATCGTTTTTGGCGAGGACGGCGTGGGGGTGATTGATGCTGCCACTACCTGCGATGACGTTCGGGAACACATTTTACC
>JAZQYE010000209.1:0-14800 GCA_045633385.1 Eubacteriales bacterium
GATAAGATATAGAATTACATAGGCCTCGTTTGCAAGCATGGCGTTGCGCCCCGGAAGATAGCGGTCAAGTGCAACTCCCATCATCGCCAAGGGGTTACTCTACCTTTTCCAAAATCCACGTGCATCCAAATCGCCTTAGTACGGCTTTGCATCTAAATCGGACACACATCACAGAAAAAAGCACTTGCGCAAGCAAGTGCTTTTTTCAACGAAATTTGCCCTTCGGGCAAGGGAAATAGCTTTGCTGTGAAATATTTGCTCCGCAAATGTGAAATATTCGCTGACGCGAATGCGGGCAAATTTCATTTCACATTGCGACGAAGGAGCAATATTTCACAATGTGCGATAGCACATTATTTCACATTCGGCTGGGGCCGAATATTACACTCTTTTCTCCCCACAGAGCCAAAACCGTGGACAGATTCGAACCGCCACATCGTAGGGGCGTTCTGCGAACGCCCGCGGGCGACCAATGGTCGCCCCTACACATTCAAAATTTATTTACAAAGCAATAGATGCAAAGGCATTTTGGATAGATTCGGACTTGCGAAACGCTTGAAATGTTTACAAAGTTGTGGTATAATAAAGTTGAAAACGGGGTGAATGTATGTTTGAATTAACCAATAAACAAAGAAATTGTTTTGCAATCCCACCTGTGCTTGATAGCTGGAAGAAGGTTGAGGTAAAGGCAAGCCCATGCGATCAATACATCACATACGCTTATCTTGATGGTCAAAACATCGTTAAAGTGATCCAAGTATCTGACACATTGGGACACGAAATGTACCGCGAATACGGTGTAGAGCAAACGCTTTCCGATGATGGAACAAAAATATTGCCAAAGACCGATAAAGGAAAACCTCAAAATTTCACATCCGCAAATCTTGTTAAGAAAACACCTATCGGTATGACGCTTTCGTTTGATAGTGGTTATGTTGCCGTGGTCAATAACACTGCCGATCAATGTTTTTATCGCTCCTTCTATAATGCGGAAAAGCCAAAATCTCTTGACGATTTTTCAAAATGGGTTGATAATTGGTGTCAAAACACCGGAGAAAAAGAGCTTGCAGACATCATCGAGTTTTCCAAGCGCACTAAAATACATCAAAAATTCAAGGAAGGCGATTTTTTCAGATTCCGTATAAATCGCAGTTTATTTGGATACGGACGAATCCTTGTTGACTATGCTCGGATGAGAAAGGAAGGCATTCCATTTTGGGATGTATTTATGGGCAAACCTCTTTGCGTTGCGATTTATCATATTGCTACTGAGGAGGCAAATGTGAGTCCCGCATCCCTTGTTAATCTTAAGATGTTACCCTCGCAAATGATTATGGATAACATCTTCTATTGTGGCGAATGCGAAATCATAGGTAACATGCCGATCGATTCCAATGAGGAGAATTATACTATACATTACGGAAGAAGCATTGACGCTCGCAAGCCAAATTATCTTTATTACCAGAGTGGAAAAACCTACGTTGCTCTCAAAGATGAAAAAGAATTGGATTTGCGCAGTAGTGATATTTTAGGCGGTTTTAGTAATAAAGGTATTGGATGGGATTTTCATATTGAACTTCCTATCCTGCTTGAATGCATTAAAAAGAAGTCAAACGATCCGTATTGGAATATGATATCTGCTTGGAGAGCCAATCAAGACTTGAGAAATCCAAAATTCAAAAAAGAATTAAAACTAATTCAGAAGCAAATGGGAATAAAATAATTTTTTACATAGATTTCGTTTGCAAGCATGGCGTTAAAAGTCCGGTAGAACGCGGAAGCTTTTAACCCCCATCATCGCCAAGAGGGTAATGTGCCTCTGCAACGCCATAGATGCAAAGGCATTTTGGACAGATTCGAACTGGCGAAACGGTTGAAATGTTTACAAAATTGTGGTATAATGAAAATACAGAATGGAGGTGTCACGCATGAACAATCAAGAATATGCTTGCTACGAAGTGAAACTGAATCGGATTTTCAATATTCAATCAAAGCAGAATTTAATATGGCTCGCTGTATTATTTACTTTGCCTATTCTTTATACGATATTTAATATTGTAAATCATACATTTGATTGGAAAGGACTTCTCATATTCTGTTGCGGATGTTTAGCAATTATGATTGTAAAGCTCCTCAGCAATCCTAAGTGTTTAGATGTAACTCCCGATACAATTAAATTTCAATATCGGGGAGCATTGCTCAATCTACTTGTTACAGGACGTATATGGGGAGGCACCGGAACCGAATCCAAATACGAAAAAACATACACTTTGTATAATATAAAAAGCATTGAGTATTTGCAATCCTCTTTTGAGAAAAAATTCTCTTGCGGGCATATACGTATATGCGCCGATGTCAACATGGGGGCAAAAGGAAAAGAGCAACGTACATTTCTCATATACGGTATGAAAGATTTTGAAAACACGTCCGCTTGGATGAAAGAGTTTGTTCAACTTTCCAATGATACATAGGTTTTCGTTGCAAGCATGGCGTTGCGCCCCGGAAGATAGCGGTCAAGTGCAACCCCCATCATCGCCAAGGGGTTAGTGTACCCTCTGCAAAATCAGCGTGCATCTAAATTGGCCACACACTTTGCGGAAAGTTTCAAAAAGCCTTCCGGTTCAAAATTTATTTACAAAGCCATAGATGCAACGATAGTTTGGATAGATTTGAACTTGCGAAAAGGTTGAAATGTTTACAAATTTATGGTACAATGAAGAAAAACAAAACAAAGGAGCACGAATAGAATGGAACACTTTGTTGAACTAATTTTAGAGCTTCTTTTTGGACTTGCAAAAGATACTCCCGATAAAAAGCCGGAAATAGAGTACGTAGATCATTTCATTGTCAAGCATCCCCGCAAAAAAACGATTGCGAGAATTTGTGCCACATTAATTATCGTTGCAATATTCTCAATTCTTTGGATTTTTATTAAGCACGAAACACGGTATTTGTTTGCTGTGTTCGTTGGCTTGGGTATTATACTTTTTGCATTATCATTGTTTGCGTTTTCCTTCAAATGCGATATTGATGATACTAAAATATCTCGCTCTTTCTTTTGGCTGTTCCAAAAGAAAATCAACTGGCAAGACATTTTATGCGTTAGAGTGGTTGAACAGACAAATGAAAAAAGCGTTATTATCGCTTTATATAATCAAACGGGCAAGTGCGTGATTGATTTCAATACGGACATGGAAAATGCATGGTATATCGTTAAAATGGCAGAACAAAAAGAAATTGAGATCAAAAACGAAAAAGACTTAACTATCAAACAGCTTGCACATCTATAATACATAGACCTCGTTTGCAAGCATGGAGTTGCGCCCCGGAAGATAGCGGTCAAGTGCAACCCCCATACACGCCCGTGGGTTAGTGTACCCTCTACAAAATCTATGTGCGTCTAAATCGGCTTAACACGGCTTTGCATCTAAATCGGACACACGTCCCAAAAATCCGAAAGCCATGCCTTTCGGATTTTTCATTTGTGCCGGAGTTCGCAAAGCGAACTCGTAGGTACTAACATCATTTGCGTGGCACACGCAACATCATTTGAGCCTTGGCTCAACTTCATTGCCGCCTCACGCGGCACAAATGAAGTGAATACGGGTGTTTGTTTTTCACCACTGCTCCGCGCTCCTTTGGGGTGCGGAGCTTTTTGGGTGGGCAATGGCGGTCGGATTGGGATTTTTTTGGTGTTCGTCCTGCAAAAATGCGTCAAAATTCGAGCGCGCGGCGTTGAAAAAATGCATCCCCGAAATTCAAAAATGCGTGCAATCAACTTGACAAGAACCGCGGAATGTGGTATAATGCTATAAATAAGGTATAAATAAGCGTCGTTTGACAGCAAACAAGAAAGGGGGATACCAATGGCAAAGGTCAAATGGAAAGGTGGAGCCATGCTCTCGCCCGTGCCGCCAACCATGGTCACCTGCTCCAACGGACAGCAGGACAACGTATTTACCGTGGCTTGGACGGGTATTACCAACACCATTCCGCCCAAAACCTATATTTCGGTGCGTCCCTCGCGCCACTCCTACAAACTAATTAAGGAGAGCGGCGTGTTTGCTATCAATCTGACCACCACCGCCTTGGTGCGTGCGGCAGATTTTTGCGGTGTGCATACGGGGGCAAAAATAAACAAGTTTGAACGATGTTGTCTCTCAAAGGAAGCGGCAACCGAGATCGATTGCCCCATTCTTGCCGACTCTCCCCTTGTATTGGAGTGTCGCGTGACCGACGTCATTCCGCTCGGCTCGCACGATATGTTCCTGGCGGACATCGTTGCCATTGACGTGGACGACTCCCTCATCGGCTCCGACGGAAAGCTCCGCTTGGATCGGGCAGGATTGGTGGCGTACGCGCACGGCGATTACTTTGAGCTTGGCCGTCGCGTTGGCACCTTTGGTTTTTCGGTAGCCAAAAAGAAAAAGAAGCCGCAGGGCAAGAAAAAACCTGACAACAAACAACAGTAAACAGACACGCGGAAGGTTCCGCAAAAAGGAGATAGATTATGCAACTTTACAACTCTGCAACCAGAACAAAAGAAGAATTCATTCCCAACGAGCCCGGCAAGGTCAGCATGTACACCTGCGGCCCTACGGTCTATCACTTTGCGCACATCGGTAATTTGCGCACCTATATCATGGAGGATATTCTCGACCGTTACTCCCGCTACAGGGGCTACGACGTTACGCGCGTAATGAACATCACCGGCGTCGGTCACCTGACCTCCGATGCCGACACAGGCGAGGATAAGATGCTCAAGGGCGCAAAACGCGAAAAGAAGACCGTTATGGAGATCGCGCAATTCTACACCGAAAAGTTCTTTGAGGACTGCAACGCCCTCAACATTCGCCGCCCTGAGGTGGTAGAGCCCGCAACCTCCTGCATTGACGAGTTCATCAAGGTGATCGAGTCCCTTTTGGAAAAGGGCTACGCTTACGAGGCGGGCGGAAACATCTACTTTGACACCTCCAAGCTGGAGCAATACTACGTCTTTAACAACTTTGAGGAGGAGGACCTTGCTGTCGGCGTGCGCGACGGCGTTGAAGCCGACGGCAACAAGAAGAACAAGGCAGACTTTGTTTTGTGGTTCACCAAATCCAAGTTTGACGATCAAGAGCTCAAATGGGACAGCCCCTGGGGCATCGGTTACCCCGGCTGGCACATTGAATGCTCCTGCATCAGCATGAAGCACCTTGGTGAGCGTCTTGACGTTCACTGCGGCGGTATCGACAACGCATTCCCCCACCACACCAACGAGATCGCACAATCCGAGGCGTTTCTCGGTCACAAGTGGTGCAACTATTGGTTCCACGTTTTGCACCTGAACACCAATTCGGGCAAGATGAGCAAATCCAAGGGCGAGTTCCTCACCGTCTCCCTCTTGACCGAAAAGGGCTTTGACCCCATGGTCTATCGCTTCTTCTGCCTGCAATCCCACTACCGTAAATCCTTGGTATTCTCCTGGGAGAACATGGAGAACGCAAAGGTCGCGTACAACAAGCTCATCTCTCGCATTGCATCTCTCAAGGAAGAGGGCGAGGTAGATGCCGCCGCTTTCGAGGAGCAAAAGGCAGGCTTTGTCAAGTCTCTTGACAATGATCTGAACACCTCCTTGGCTGTTACCGCCATTTACGACGTGCTCAAGGCAAAAACCAACGATGCCACCAAGAGAGCTTTACTTGCCGACTTTGACCGCGTGCTCTGCCTGAATTTGCTGGAGAACGCCGCAAAGCTCAACGAGCAAAAGGAAGAAAAGGCAGAAGCACCCGTTTCGGACGACCCCTTTGTGGCAGAGATCGAAAAGCTGATCGTTGAGCGCCGCGAAGCCAAAGCGGCAAAGAACTACGCCGAGGCAGACCGCATTCGCGCTTACCTCTTGGAAAAGGGCGTGACCCTGATCGACTCCAAGGAAGGAACGACCTACAAGATCGAGGGCAAAGAGGAATGATACAGAGCTTAAAGGCGCTGTTAAGCCGCTACCGCGAGGTGCTGATGTACTTGGTGTTTGGCGTTTTGACCACCTTTGTGGGTTGGGGCGTGTACTATGCCGTTCTGCTTGGCGGCAGAGCGATATTCTCCATTCCCACCACCGAGGTCACGGGCACACGCTACCTCATGCTTTACACGGCGGCACAGATCATTCAATGGATATGCGCCGTGCTGTTCGCCTTTTTTACCAACCGTGCCTGGGTATTTACCGAGGCAGACCGACAAGCCTCGGTCACAAAGCAACTGCTCACCTTTTCGGGTGGCAGAGTGGTCACGCTCGGCTTGGATTACGTGATCACCTTTGCATTGACCGTCGGGCTTGCCGCGCTGTTCCCTTCCTGGATCGCGGCAGAGCTGCTCGGTCGCACGCTCAATCTCTGCGAGATCCTTTCAAAGCTCGTGGCGGCGGTCGTGGTCATCGTTTGCAATTATGTGATCAGCAAGCTGTTCGTTTTTAAAAAAAAGACCCAATCTAACGTACCGTGACCTTTTTCCAAAATTCCACCCCATTTTTTACATGAAAAGGAGCGAAATGATGAAAAAAAGCATTGCACTGTTTTTGAGCCTTATCCTGATTCTTTCCGTATGCCTGATCGGTTGCGGAAACAACGGCAGCACCGACACCACCGTTGAACAAGACACCCCCTTTGACCCCAACAATCCCGACAGACCCGTTGATCCAAATCGCCCCACCGCTACAGCCAAGTCCGTAACCGGTCTTGCAGGAGCGAAGCTCGCCCTTGCAAACGAGCGTCTTTCGGGCAAGCTGCTTGACAGCAACGACAGCGTATTTGCAAGCGCCGCAGAAGATATGCGCTCGATGGCGGCTGACGGCAAAGCCATTTCGCAAACGCTCTCCGTCTCCGCTACACGCCCCCTTGCAGGCATCACCTACGACGAGAGTGAGATCAATGCGTGGTCCCGTAACTTTACGCAGTTTGACGAAGTCGTACGCCGCTCGGTAGAGCTTGCAGAGGCTTGCGAGGATCACATCACTTACATGAAGGAGCACGTGCGCGTGATCGATTCCTGGACCACGGGTTTGATGGGCTTTGAAACCCTTTTGCACGTGGAAGAAAACAGCGAGCTGCTTTTGGTTCGCAGTGATGCGGTCGAATACGTTTTTTACCGCACCAAAGAAGCCGACGGCTCCGACCGCTACGAGATCCTGCAATACTACCCCGAGGGGAATTACAGCTCGCGCGCGACCTACGTCAAAAACCAACGCTACGAGTACATGTATGAACTCCCCAACGCCGCAACGGGCAAAAATACCATTTTGGGCTTTTCGGCGGTGAAAAACGGTGAGCGTTGGGATTGCGCCGAGCTGCGCTACCACCCCGACAACGAAGCGATGGGGGCTCCCTTTGACATCTGGTTCGTTATTTTGACCGATACCCTTTGCATGGGTGCAACCCAATCGATCGATCCCGTGCGCAAGATCAGCGGTATTTCGATCTCCGATCTTGCACATACCGTTGACATTTTGAATATGACCATACCCCAGGAAGAAGCCCCCGTTGAATTCTTCTTCTCGGTCAATCTCGGCGCGTTCTCCGGCTACCGCGGCATTCAGCACGACGGCGATACCGGCAATGGCAAGCTGATCCTTGCCGACGGCACCGAGATCGCTACGGGCGACTTCTCCAAAACGGTCGTACTGCGCAACCTGATCAAGCTTGACTCCGTTGTGGGTGTTGAGGTCGAGATGCTTATGTCGGTACAAGCTACCAATGCAGAGCAAGCCGTTGAACTGCTTTTGAAAACGCTTGAGCAGGATTGGAAGCTCCAATGTGCCGAACCATACGCCAATATCAAGGCCACGCTGAGCCAAGCAAAGCAGATCGCCATCGCGGTCAACGATTCCTACAAGTGGAATGGCTACGACGTGCGCACCAACGAGGAATGCTATAAGGCTTTGAATGCCGAAAACGAGCGATTCTCCGCTCTGCGCGCAATGTTTATCGCATGGCAGGATGCCCCCTTTGTAGATCCCGTTCCCGAGCAACAAAGCCCTGCTGACCTGATCGAATTTGGCGAGCTTACCGACGTAGTAATAGACGCGACGGTCGGTGAGGACGGCAGTATCCTGATCCGCTCCGCAAGCGTGACCGTAAGCAATTTGGATCTGTTTGAGGCAGGTGAAGCGTATCATCTGGCGTTTGCGCTGGAAAGCGACGAGGGTCTGATTCATCTGGAGGGCTTGGAAACACCTACCGTCACCTTTGACGGCGAAGCATTTACGCTGAGCTGTGAGGGCTTGACCATCACGCTTTCCGAAGAGTTCGCCTCGAAGAACCGTACACTGACCGTATATGTGGCAAGCTCCGAGGGCATTCGTTCCTGTGCTCCCTTTGCAATTTTCCGCGCGGCTGACGAGCCCTCAAGCAAATAAAATAAGCAGAAAAGAGAAAACGATATGATTTTTCAAAATGGTGACCGCATCGTATTTGCGGGAGATTCCGTTACCGATATGGGCAGTCAAAATCCGGTTGGTGAGGGACTGTTCGACAACCTTGGCAGAAGCTACGTCCGCGTGATAGAGAGCCTGTTGGTTGCTTGCTACCCCGAATACAGCTTTCGCTTGACCAATTCCGGCATCAGCGGCAACACCAGCCGCGACCTGCTGGCGAGATTTGACCGCGACGTCGTTTCGCTCAATCCCGATTGGGTTTCCATTTGCATTGGCATCAACGACGTATGGAGACAGTTTGACGTCCCCGCCTTTTATGACCACGCCGTTTTGCCTGATGAATACGAGCGCAATCTGGAGAGCATGATCCTTGCGATCAAGGATCGCGTCAAGGGTGTATTTATCCTCTCTCCCTATTACATCGAACCCAACCGTGCCGACAAGATGCGCGCACGTATGGACGAATACGTTGCCATTTGCGAACACCTTGCGCAAAAGTACGGTTGCAGATTTGTCAACTTTCAAAAGCTGTACGAGGATTTTTGTCAGCATCAGCACTCCTCGCTCATCGCGTGGGATCGCATTCACCCCAACCAAATGGGCGCTACCCTGATGGCAAGAGAATTTTTGCGCGCCTGCGATTTTGACTATAATCGATAAGCATAAAATAACAAAGAGACTGTGCCAATCGCTTTTTCAAGCTTTTGGCGCAGTCTCTTTTTGTTTTTATGTAAAATTATTCAGTGTGATACGCAGTAGCGATCAAGGCTCCTGTACATCCTCTTCGTCGGGCTCGTCGGCAAATACCTCTGCCAAGGACTGATGCTTAACGTGCTCCACGCGAGGTGTGATGTCTCCTGCCTTGGTAAGCGCGATCTTGGTGAGCATCGGACCTACCAGCTCGTAGATCAGGACGCCGAACAATACGATGTTACGAACCATAGAACCGCCGGGCAGGATGGCGCCTGCAATTGCGGACATACCGAGTGCAACGCCCGCCTGCGGGAAGAGCGTAATACCGAGGTACTTGATAATGGAGGACTCACAGCCCGAAATCTTGGCGCTGATCGCCGCACCAACGTACTTACCGAGTGCACGGCTCAGCACGTAAACGACACCGATAATGACGATAATGGGAGTTTTGAAAATGGTGAGATCCAGCTCTGCACCGCTGAATACGAAGAACAGGATCAACAGGGGCATGGTCCACTTGTCGGTCTTTTCCATCAGCTCGTCGGCGCTGTCGCAAATGTTACAGAACAGCGTACCCAGCATCATACATACCAGCAGGTTGGAGAATGCGATCTCCACGCCGCCGGGCAGATGCAAATCAAGCTGTGCCAGCGCAACGGTCAACAAAACGAAGGTCAAAGTGATACAAAGACGCTTACTGTTGGATTTGAAGTGATCCTCTACAACGGTCAGGATAAAGCCCATCAACGCGCCAAGCGCCAAGGACAGCACGACCTCGAGCAAGGGGTTGATCAACAGCGAAACGATGCCGACAGCCTCTGCGCCGCTCTCCAAAGCCTGCGCCACGCCCATCGATACGGCAAAGCAGATCAGACCCACGGCGTCGTCTAAAGCAACGACGGGAAGGAGCAAGGAGGTCAAGGGGCCTTTTGCCTTATACTGTTTAACGACCATCATGGTTGCGGCAGGTGCCGTCGCCGTAGCGATGGCTCCGAGCGTAATAGCAACGGACAAAGGAAGAACGTCCTCACCGAGGATAAAATGCAAGCCGATGAGCACCGCATCTACCAACAGCATGGTAATAATAGCCTGTGCGCAACCGACGATCGCGGCTTGGCGTCCCGTCTTTTTCAGGGAAGAAAGCTTAAACTCCGTACCAATGGCAAATGCAATAAAGCCAAGAGCTACGTCCTGAATGATGACCGAGGTGGATTTCATCGTCTCCTCATTGGAGAGCACGCCCGTAATACCCAATTGACCCAGACAATAGGGGCCGATCAGCACACCTGCGATCAGGTATCCCGTTACTGCAGGGAGCTTGAGCGGCTTGATGATACGGGAGAGCAACAAGCCCATAAACAGTGCAAGCGCCAAGCCAAAGAGCACCTGCGAGCTTCCTCCCTCGGAAAAGAGTCCCGAAAACGATTCGTAAAACATGATTGAATGTCCCTTCCTACGTATATTTTTATCATATATATTTGATAAAGCCCAAAACATTCAACATTATACTCTTTTTCTTTTCAAATGTCAATAGGAAGAAAACAAATTTGTCAATTTTTTTCGCACAACCAAAAAAATGCGCTCGGTTTGCTTGACATTTGCGTGGGCTTGTGTTATACTTTTAGGTGATAAAACGATTACGGAGGAATTATCGGATGTTGAAGGTCGAACGCTCGTCGGTAATGAATATCGACAACGCCATTCGCGGCGCACGCAACCCCATGAACAGCTGGGCAAAATCGGACAGCACCTACGATGAAAACGGAAAATTTATTCTCGGAGCAGAGGATCTCGCATTCGGTCGCCGTCTTGCTCTGGCAGGAAGCGATCACCGCAAGTTCCTGCGTCAGGTTTTCGTTACCGTCGATATTACCGCTCCCCTTTATTGGTGGAAGGAATTTGACACCTACAAGGTAGGAACCGTGGCGAACTCCACCTCTACCATGCATAAGATCCATGCAAAGCCCTTTGAGCGCGACGATTTTTCGTACGATCGCTTGGATGAGGGCGGACTTGCTGCGCTGGATGCCGTTATCGCTTACCTGGAGGCGGAACGTCAAAAGTTCGTGGCAAATAAGGAGGATCGCCAAAGCTGGCACAACATCATTCAAATGCTCCCCTCCTCCTACAACCAAATGCGCACCGTCACCATGAATTACGAAAATCTGATCAACATTTATTACGCACGCCGTACCCACAAGCTTGCCGAGTGGCACGTGCTGTGCGATTGGATTCTCTCCCTGCCCTGCGCAAACGAGTGGATCTGCATCAAAGAGCAATAATTGAAGCAAAGGAGGCACGTTACCGTGAAGGTTTACCGTTTGGATAAGCTGAAGCAGGAGGACGCCTCCTTTCACATTTTTTCGGACGCCTGCCAAGACGTTGAAATGCCCGTGCACGAGCACGACTTTATCGAGATCATCTATATCACCGACGGAAACGCCGATCAGACCGTAAACGGCGAGACCTACCGCGTTCGCCGCGGCGATCTCCTTTTTATCAACTACGGCAGCACGCACTCCTTTTTACCCTGCGACAAATTTTCCTTTATCAATATCTGCTTCAAGCCCGAGGTCATGGCAGAAAACGTGGTCACTCCCGAAAACGCTTTTGCCGTACTGCAATTGACTGCGTTTGATGAGATCCGCCGAGCCGCCGACGAGGACGGCATGGTCTCCTTTCACGGCTCGGAGCGAGACGAGCTTGAATTTTTGTTGCGCGCCATGCAAAACGAGTACCTTGCCAAAAAGCACGATTGGAAGACTGTACTCAAAAGCTATATGAACGTGCTCATCACCTATATTTTGCGCAGGCTGATCGACCAAGGAGAAGAGGCGGAGTCGCAGGACGTATGGGCAGAGCTTTGCGATTACATTGACTCCAATTTAGATGCCGACCTCTCCCTTTGCGCCCTTGCGGGAAAATGCTTTTATAACCCCTCTTACCTCAGCCGTGCGTTTAAAAAGAGGTTTCAGATGCCGCTTTCCGAATACCTCAACCGCAAGCGGATCGAGCGCGCCATGGAGCTTGCAAGATCCTCAACGCTCTCGGATGAGGAGATCGCCACGCGCATCGGTTTTTCGTACAAAAGCTCCTTTTACCGCGTTTTCCAGCGCGTGAGCGGAACGTCTTTTGCGGAGTTTAAAAAAAGCATTTAACGTTGCTTTCTGCAAAAGGTAAAAATCGGCACCAATCTGGTAAAGCGTTGCACTTTTCAAGCAATGCTTTTTCCTTTATAATGAGAGAGAGCACGGCGGCGCCGTTCGCCTTTGAAGATACAAATCCATATTTGAAGTACAAGGAGAACCTTTATGAACATGAACACGGACACGAACACAACCGTTTTTTTAAACCACGCGGAATACCGCGACAAGGTATATGCCTGCTGGCTCGGCAAAAACATTGGCGGTACGATGGGTGCCCCCTACGAGGGAACTGCAAATTTTTTGGACGTGCAGGGATTTTCCTCCAAGGCAGGTGCTCCCCTTCCCAACGACGACCTTGACCTACAGCTGGTATGGCTTGCCGCCGTGGAGCGTTGCGGCTATATGCGCATCAACGCGCAGACTCTGGGCGAATTTTGGCTGTCGTTTATCGCGCCTCATTGGAACGAGTACGGTATTGGAAAAGCAAATATGAAATTAGGGCTTGCCGCTCCCCTTTCGGGCGACTATCAAAACAGCTGGAAGCACTCCAACGGTGCGTGGATCCGCACCGAGATCTGGGCTTGCCTCAACCCCGCGCGTCCCGATCTTGCGGCAAGATTTGCCGTAGAGGACGCCTCAGTGGATCACGGTACGGGCGAGGGCACCAACGCCGCCGTTTTTGTAGCGGCAATGCAAGCCGTCGCGTTTGCCTTCTCCGATATTCGCGTCTGCATCGACGTAGCACTTTCTAAGCTCCCCGTCAATTGCCGCTTGGCACAGTCGGTGCGCTTGGCGATCAAATGCTACGACGACGGCATCTCCTTGCGCGAAGCGAGAGATACCATTCAACAAAGCAATGCCGACATTGGCGACGGTTGGTTTGAAGCCCCCTCCAACGTAGCGTACGTGGTTTTGGGTCTGTTGTACGGCGAGGGCGACTTTAAAAAATCGATGATCTACGCCATCAACTGCGGCGACGACACCGACTGCACCGCGGCGACCGTTGGTGCAACGCTCGGCATCCTGTACGGAACGAAGGCGCTCCCCCGTGAGTGGTGCGAATACATCGGCGACGAGATCGTCACCGTCTCCATTGACCGCGGCACAATGTACGATATTCCGCAGACCTGCTCCGAGCTGAGCGAGCGCGTGATCAAACAAGCAAGCATTGCACTCCAATTGGATCACTCCTACCCCTTTTACGATCTGCGTTGGGAACGCGTACAGCTCACCGACGGCGAAACGGTCATTCCGCAAGGTCTTGCCGAGCATCACCGTCAATGTCCTCTGTTTGGTGAGTTCATGCAGGATCTTCTGCCCAATTCCGTACACGCCTGCGGCGATTACATTCGCGCGGTGTTGTCCATGCCCGACGGAATTGACGTCACGCCAAACTCACAGCTCCGTTTGCAATTGCGCGTACGCAGTAACGCCGACGTTGCAAGCTCCATGCACGTGCCCAACCGGCTGACCGTGCGTTGGTGGTTGCCCGAGGGCTTTTCGGTATGCGGTCAACAAGCCCTGATCCTGCACGGCTATCAGCCCGGCCGCCGTCCGCAAGAAGCTTGCGTTGACGCATCTTACGTATTGCAGGTTGGTGAAAAGATAGAGGCACACAACCGCATCGTTGTTGAGATCTGTGCCAACGGCAGAGCGCAAGCACTCTATATTCCCGTTGTTTTGATGGGTTGATATATCAATGAAAACAAAAGACAGTCGCTTTTTGCCAACCGGCACAAAGCGGCTGTTTTTTGCAAAATCCGCCGTGAGGATTTTTTTGCGTTTGCAGGTGAAAAATTTCACAAAACCTATTGATAATTTTCCCAAAATGTGGTATCATATATATGTATGTGCAAAATTCTTATTTTTTTGAAAGGAATTGAAAATCATGACCTACAACAAGAAATCGATTGAAGACATTGAAATCAAAGCCGGACAAAAGGTATTTGTTCGTTGCGACTTCAACGTTCCTATGAAGGACGGTGTTATCACCTCTGATAAGAGAATCGTCGGCGCACTCCCCACCATCAAGTTTTTGATGGACAAGGGCGCAAAGGTGATCCTCTCCTCCCACATGGGCAAGCCCCACGCAATCTTTACCCCCAACTTCAAGCTCGATAAGAAAGAGCAGAAGAAGATCGACGAGCTCCCCGAGGGTGAGAGAGAGGCAGCTACTGCCGAGCTCAAGGCTAAGGCGCTCAAGAACGACCCCGTTAAGTTCTCCCTCAAGCCCGTTGCTGACCGCTTGAACGAGGAGCTTGACGGTAAGGTAGCTTTTGCCGCTGATATCATCGGTGACGATGCTCAGGCAAAGATCGCCGCTATGGAAAACGGCACCTGCGTGCTCATCGAAAACGTTCGTTTCGATGCTCGCGAGACCAAGAACGATCCCGCTTTTGCAAAGGCTTTGGCTGATCTTGCAGGCGAGGGCGGTCTGTTTGTAAATGACGCGTTCGGTACGGCTCACCGTGCACACGCTTCCACCGCAGGCGTAGCAGACTATCTGCCCGCAGTTTGCGGTTACCTGATCCAAAAGGAAATCGGCGTTATGGGT
>JAZQYE010000210.1:0-3991 GCA_045633385.1 Eubacteriales bacterium
TCGCACGATTGGCCCGATAATTACGTCCCGGAGGCTGGTGCGTACGTCGGTCAGATCTGCGCCCTTCAATTGTCTCCCGACCTGCGCGAGCCCGTGGGAGAGCCGTTTTTGCTCTTTGACTCCAACGCGGTCCCCTACTCGGCAAAGCGCCCCGCAGGTGTGCGGAATATGCCGCTTGCCGATATTCGCTACGGCTCCGACGCTCCGTTTATCAACAGACTGCAAAACGGAAAGCTCTTTTTGACCTGGTCGCCCTATGCGATCGATAATTACGTGGTGCTGGGTGCCATCTCGGACGATATCCGAAGCCCTTGGGAGCATTTGGCAGAGCCGATCTTTGACTGCAACGGTGGACACGCCATGTTCTTTACCGACCTTTGCGGTGTGCGCAAAATGTGCATCCATCAGCCCGAGCGTCCGCCTTACGAGCGTGCCATGCTCCTGCCCGTTGGTGAAGACGAAAACGGCTTGCACGTGATCGAATAATCGCTGTCAGCCAATGATAAGATACCTCTTAAACACCAAGGTGGTGGACGAAATGCAATTGCATTTCTTCCACCACCCGTTTGTTTTTATGGGGTCAATCCAAATAGAAATAATACATTTTGTACTCGCCTTCGGCGTTTTTGCGCGTACCCGTTACACGGTGCAGCTTCCCTTCCTTATGCATTGCATAAAGAATGCAGTACATCAGCTCGGCGTATGGCTTAAACAGCTGCTCCGGCTCTTTGCGAAAGATGCAATCGCAATAAGGCTCTTGCCAAATAAAGCGCCATTCGGTCTCAAACTTTCGCTCCATGTCCCAAAGATTTTTAGGGTTCTCCTTTTGTCCACGTAAATACCCTTCTATGAGATCATACGCGCGCTTGTAAATATCGACGGTAACGGGCTCCATGTGCATATTTTCAATGCGATGGCGCGTAACGGTCAGTTCCCCTGCCGTGGCGCGGCAAACGATCCCCTCCGGGGGACGAATGATCGCATCGAATTGCATATCCTCCGGAAAGCCAAACTGCGTTGTAGCAAGGTAAGTCTCGCCGCCAACAATGCCAACGGTCATGGGGCGATCCATTTTCCCAATGGCGATCTGATCCGGTTCATCGGCGTGAATAGCAACCGCAACAAAGCCGTTGGGTCGCTCCGAAAGAGCCGTTGCAAGCGACCGGCAAAGCGTGTTGCCTTCATCGCACAACTCTCCCGTGCGAAGCGCGTAAGACTCTGTACCGTGATAATGCGTTCCGTTTGGGAGTGTAAACATCTTGCCCTCGCTCCCTGCAAGCATACTACGAATGGGAACCCCCTTGGCAAAATAACCGTGCATCAGCCTACGGGTGCACTCCATATATTCGGGGGTGTTGGTGGTAGAAAACATACCGTTTGCCACCAACGCCAGTTTTTGAGAAGCATCGGTAAACGGGTGCATATGCTCCACGTCTATTCCTCCCGGTCGGGAGTGTGCAATACCGATCGTTCCCGGAAAATTCAGCGCATCCGTAGTGCGCAGTAGCTCATCTACGTCGCCAACGACCTTTGCCTGATACAAAATTCCATTGTGTATCGTGGCAATGCCCGTGCCCGCACCGCCGTCATAATACTGTTGCCGTTTGAGCATTTCGATCAAGATCGGCGCGGCGCGCTTGGTTCCTACGTATCCTGCAATGTTACACATCGCGCACGTCTCCCTTACCAGCGGTCACGCTCAAAACTGCGCGCGTTGCCAAAGCCGCCGCTGTTGCGGGAGTTGTCGGAATCGTCGCCCTTGGCGGAGTTGTTGCGATTTTTGACCGCTCGCACGATCAAATAAATAGCAATGCCTGCCATGCCAAGCAAAACGACCAAAATGAAAATATCCTCCATCGGCATCGACTTACCAAATACGTTCTCCATCGTTTCCACAACGATCACAACGGGAATACCTGTCTCCTCTGTAAAGTCCGCAAGCGCATCGTTCACGGTCTTTTCCGACATTCCCAACGTGGTGTAGTTAACAAGCGCCGACTCGGGCGTGTTCTCGTGGCTATACTCATCGTAGAAAGAAGAATCCAGACCCAAATTTTGGATCTTTCGGCTCATCGTGCGCATGACGCGTGCGAGGTCGCCATCCAAGGAGTTTGCGTAGTAATCTTGAATCGTGCCCTGCATTGCCTGATCAAAATCTGCGCCAACGTCAAATAGCTCTACGACCTCATCTTTGAGATTGTAACCACCCCAAGGAATGTAATAGTAACCGTCCGAGGTCTCATTGACCAAAACCACAATCAGGATATTATCCTCGATGGCATCCGAACTACCAAATGCCTTAGCATACTCCTTCTTGGCATACTCTTGAAAAGTAGTCTCGTTGTAGGAGACAACGCCACCATTTGCCACGTTAGCAACGGTCGAACCGATCATTGCAAATAGCAACACGCCAACCACCAACAGCATGATAAAGGGTGCCATCAGCGCGCCCAGCAAGCCGCCAAGACATCCGCCACCGTAACCGTAGCCGTAAAAACGAGGGCCAAAGCCGCCGTAAAAATGCGGTCTGTGTGGGCCTCTGTGAAATCCACCGCCAAAACCTCCGCCTCGCGGGCCGCCGCCAAAGCCGCCACCACCAAAGCTACCACCGCCGCCAAAACTTCCGCCGCCGCGTCCTCCGCCCATAGGTCCTGCCATAACCAAAACACCATCCTTTCAGCTTGTTTGTAATTTAAAATAAGATGTACCATTAGTATACACTTTTTTATGTGTATTTTCAATCCAAACTTTTAACATTTTGAAAATTCTTCTATTTTTGATAATTATAATTATTCTTATTATTGATTTTATCAAAAAATGACATTTTGCGACACGTCAGCATACAATAAAAGTAGCCGTTGTTTCCTTGTAACAGCGGCAAAACAAACCCAAAGGAGTTACCATGTATTCTGAAAACAACCGCCGTGCCGCAACCGACCGCGCCAACGCCGAATTTTTGCGGCGTATGCTTGGTGGAGAACTGAGCACGGACACCGCCCCCGTTATGAATATGACGAGCGTTGAAAAGCCCCAAACGCCTCAGCCTGCCCCCATGCCAACGCAGAGGCGCAATGAGCGCGTTTATTGTGACGGAACCCCTCGCCCCGATCAATCAGCCACCGCTTGCCCAAAAACGCTTTCTGCGCCCTCTCTTGCCATGGTCTATGCGCCAAAGCAATGTTGGAGTAATTTGCTCTCCCCTGCCGAGGGGCTTGCCAAAGGGAGCATTTTTGCCGACTTGATCCTGCCCCTTGAGGTGGTCAAGCCAAAATGCGAAAAGGAGGTTCGAGCTTGCTTTCACAATTAAGCAGGCGAGTATTGTATGAACCGTCCTGAAAACCGTTGCCGCAACCACATGGATCGCTTGCGTGCACTTGATTTTGCCATTCAGGAGACCGTCCTTTACCTTGATGCCTACCCCAACCATTCCGAAGCACTCCAATACTATCACGCGCTGATTGAGGAGCGCACGCGCCTTTCCGATGAGTACGAACGTACCTGCGGCCCTTTGACCGCCTACGGAAACCGCAGTCGCTCCTCATGGGATTGGATCCGTGGCCCGTGGCCCTGGGAAATTGACGCAAATTAAGAAAAAGGAGAGAATGACCGACTATGTGGACTTATGACAAAAAACTGCAATACCCCGTAAAGATCAAAAATCCGAACCCACAGCTTGCAAGCTTGATCGTTTCCCAACTTGGCGGCCCCGACGGAGAGCTTGGTGCATCTATGCGCTACCTCAATCAACGCTACGCCATGCCGTGGGGCGAGGTTACGGGTATTTTGACAGACGTGGGTATAGAGGATAAAAATTGTGCATTTTCTCAAGAGGTCTTGTCTAAATAGGAAAAACACACCGAAATCCTATTATGTGCGAGGTTTTGCGAGAGTTCAGCAAGAACTTTGGTGTCATAGCCTCTTACTGTTTCTGCCGAATACCTTGGGTGTGAAATTGCCCTTTCGTATTTTTCTTGATTGATAAATAAGCTTC
>JAZQYE010000211.1:0-9022 GCA_045633385.1 Eubacteriales bacterium
ATGCCAACGAGTGGCGCTACGATTTGACCGCTCCCACCTTGGATTGCTACTTCTATGCAACCGGCAAGGCAGAGGACGTCCTGCGCGCTTACAGTGAGCTTTCCGGCTACTCTTATATGCCTACCCCTTGGATGCAGGGCGTGCACGTCTGCCGTTATTCTCCCGATTATTGGTGCTTTGAAAAAGACCGTTGCTTTGACCGAATCGAGCAGGCGGCACCTGCCGATATGCTCTACGTGCAATCGGGCAACCAATACGTCCCCTATACCGATTTGGATGACGCGCAAAAAGCGGCAGCGGTTCGTTTCTTTGTCAAAAACGGCGAAAAATACAACGTCGCGTACGTCAAGCGCGATTCGGGCAAATACAGCGTAACGAACCCCAAGGGCAACCCCGGCGGCGACAGCATCAAGACCATTATGAGCAATTTGATGGACGCTGATATGAAGCCCGATGCCGCAAGCCTGGAGGCGCGCGGCTGGCAACGTTGCTTTGCCGATACCGACGCAAGCCGCGCAAACAAGGCGGATCTGATCCGCAGTGTCAATTGGTTGCACGACCACGGTATGCGCGCAATGGTCTATATTGCTGTTGGAAGTGTCTTTCACGAGAGCATCGGTTTTCGGAACGAGTACCTGCTACACGCCGACGTAACGGTGCAAAAGCCGGACGGCACCACTGAGATCATCGAAAACACCACCTCGATCCCGTGGGTGTTGGGCACTGCCGAAAACCCGGACGTCTCCCGTGCACCCGACGGCGCTATGCGCACCCTCGCTTATTTGGATATTACCAACGAGGAGGCGGTGGATTGGTACTTTAACACCATTTGGGGCGAAATGATCGACATCGGCATTGACGGTGTCAAGATTGATTTTTGCGAAATGCTCCCCGACAACAACGTCAATTACGGCGGTGTTACCACGAGCTTTCGTTGGAAGAATCCCGAAAAGTTCATGTACTCCACCGAGCACCATGCCTACCCCACCTACTTTATTTGTGCCTTTTACAAGCGGATGCTCGAATTAAAGGCGCAAAAGGGACAAAAGGACGGCTTTATGGTCTTTTCGCGCGGCGGTGGCATCGGCTCTCAACGCAGTCCCTATATGTGGGCAGGAGATCAGACACGCTCCTTTGATAAGCTGGACGATCAGCTGATGGCGGTAGTCAACTGCGGTCTTTCGGGACTCCCCTTCATGTCCTTTGACATGGGTGGCTACGCTTACCCAAGAGGCGTTCACTATCACAACATCGGCGTAGATGCCGAATCCGAGATCTTTATTCGTGCAACCGAATTTTCGGTCTTTACCACCAACGTGCAAACGCACGGAGACGTGCGCCACGTGTATGAGCTGAACGAGACCGCACAGCGCGTTTATCGCACCTATATCCGCTTGCACAACGAACTCATTCCCTATATGCAAAAATATTCCAAGATCGCGTGCCAAACGGCGATCCCGCCCGTGCGTCATCCGATCCTCCAATATCCAAACGACGTCAACGTCCACAGTCTGAAGGACGAATTTATGCTGGGAGAGGCGCTTTTGATCGCCCCCATCCTTGCCGCAAACACCTTTGAACGCTCGGTCTATTTGCCAAAGGGGAAATGGCAAGACCTGCTCACGGGTGAGGTGATCGACGGTAACACCACCGTGACCGTGCAGGCAAGCATTGGACAGATTCCCGTATTTATGGATATCGATTCCCCCGACGTTGCCGAGCTGGAGCACGTTTTCAGCGGCATCAATTGGGGCGCTGTTCAGCGTTGGAAATAAAACAGCAGAAAGGATAACAACATGAAACAAATCAAATTTCAAGAAGGAACTCCTATCGCTGCACTCCAAATCCCCGACACAGCCTTTATAAAGGCGGCTACCGCTTATCCCCGTGCGTTGTATTTTACCACCCCCGAAAGCCTCTTTGTGCGCCTTTCGTACGAGGGAAAATTGGGTTGGAGAATGCAGGTCAACACCTCGGGCTACGAAAGCTTTGACCTGATCGGCGCGGCGCAATCGCTCTCCGTTTTTATGGAGGAGGAGGTCACCGACCGCTCCGAGGCGATCAGCATCCGGCAGACGGAAGATGCGCTCATCCTCACCGCTCCCGATCACAGCTCTGCCGTACTCTCACTCGACAGCACCCTTGCCCTCAAGCTCCTCGCACCCGGCGGTAACGTCACCGTTGAGCTGACCTCTCTTGCATCCGTCGAGCAAAGACTCGTTTTGCAAGGCAAGCTTGCACAGGGTGAAGCGATCTACGGCGGCGGCGAAAGACTTGACCGCATCAACAAGCGCGGCACCAAAATGGATCTTTACACCTTTGACGGTTGGAACAACTCTTCCACCTCCTACACGGTCATTCCTCTGTTTTGGACGACCCGCGGCGGCGGTATGTTCTTTAACCGTTACGAGATCGCAACCATCGATTTTGGAACGCAGCAGGCAGATACATGGTGCTACAAGCTCCGCAACACGACCTTGGATTGCTACCTTTACGCAACCAAGCAGGTCTCGGACGTTCTGCAAAGCTATACCTCTCTGGCGGGACACGCCCATATGCCGCAGCCTTGGATGCAGGGCGTGCACATCTGCCGTCAAGCCCCCGACTTTTTAAAATTTGACACCGACCGCACCTTTAAGCGCTTGGAGGATACGGAAGAATTCGACCTGCTGTACGCAGAGGTTGGTGATCAATACCTCTTTTATCACGATCTGTCCGACGAGCAAAAGGCAGATGCAAAGCGCTTCTTTATCAAAAACGAGAACGCCACTCGCCGCTACGTGGTCAAGGACGGCATCAAGTATGAGATCCTGTACGTCAAAAACGATGCGGGGCTGTACTGCACACGCGGCAACCACGGCAATCCGCTCGGCAACAGCGTAAAAACGATCATCGAGAACTTCATCCACGCGGATATGAAGCCAGACGTTGCAAGCATGGAGCCGCGCGGTTGGGAGCGTTGCTTTGTAGATAGCGACGAGAGCCGCGAAAACAAAGCAGACCTGATCAAGAGCGTAAAATGGTTACACGACCACGGTATGCGCTCGATGCTGTACATTGCGGTTGGCTTTGTTTACAGCGGTTGCATCGGCTTTAAGGACGAATACATGGTACACGCCGACGTGACCATTCAAAATCCCGACGGCACCACCGAGGTGCTCAAGGATACCACTCGCATCCCTTGGATCATGGGAACTGCCGAGAACCCCGACATTGCACGCACGCCCGATGGGTCCCTGCACACGCTGTACTATTTGGATATTACCAATGAGGAAGCGGTAGATTGGTACTTTAATACCCTTTGGAGCGAGCTGATCGACATTGGCATTGACGGCTTGAAGATCGACTTTTGCGAAATGCTCCCCGATAACGGAATTCCCTATGGTAGCGTTACCACGCAATACCATTGGAAGAACCCCGATAAATTGGTGGTTGGTGCCGAGCATCACGCTTACCCCACCTACTTTATTTCCGCATTCTACAAGCGGATGCAGGAGCTGCAAAAGCAAAAGGGCTTGTCGGATGGCTTTATGGTCTTTTCGCGCGGCGGTGGCATCGGCTCTCAGCGTAGCCCCTATATGTGGGCTGGCGACCAATGCCGTGACTTTGAAAAGCTGGACGATCAGATCATGGCGGTAGTTACCAGCGGACTTTCCGGTGTTCCCTTTATGTCCTACGACATGGGTGGATATCAGTACATTCGCGGCTTCCACTACCACAACTTCGGCATTCACAAGGAATCCGAGATCTTTATTCGCGGTACGCAGTTTACTGCATTTACTACCAATATGCAAACGCACGGTGACGTTCGCCACGCTTACGACATGAGCACCGAGGTACAAGACATCTACCGTTTTTACACCCGTTTGCACAACGATCTCATTCCCTATATGCAAAAATGCTCTGCTATTGCCTGCAAAACGGGTATGCCGCCCGTTCGCCATCCCGTCCTTCATTACACGAACGACGCAAATCTTTACGATATTGTGGACGAGTTTATGCTGGGCGATGCGCTCCTCGTAGCTCCCATCATCAAGGAGCAGACCTTTGAACGCTCGGTCTATTTGCCAAAGGGGAAATGGCAAGACCTGCTCTCGGGCGAGATCCATGAGGGCGGTAAGACCGTTACAGTGCAGGCAAATCTTGCACAGATCCCCGTATTTCTGAACCTCAATTCTTCTGATGCAACCGAGCTGGAACCGATTTTTGGCGGTATCAACTGGAGCTGCATTAAGAATTGGAAATAAAAAAACAAAAAAGAAAGGAAACAAGAACCATGAAAACCATGACCAAAATCGCAGTTCTTTTGTTGGCGATCCTGATGCTCGTTCCCTGTCTTGCCGCTTGTGGCGGCGATGGCGGAGACGAGACCACCGTGACCACCAATAAGCCGAACTCGAACACCCCCGGTGACGATCCCACCGAAACCACTACCGCAAAAGACCCCGACTACATCGAGCCCGTTGACCTGAGCAACAATGGCGTTGACTATGTTTACAAGGCTTACGTTCGTTCCAAGGTCGTTGAAAACGGCTCCTTCTACTGCGAGGACTTCTGGGTTCCCGAAGCTACCAACGACGCACTCTCTTTTGCCGTTTACTCCAGAAACCAAAAGATCCAAGAGACCTTCCACTGCCGCATCCAGCAGGTTGATGCACAGAGCAGCGACCAATATGCCGAGCTGAAGGGCTTTTACAACAACGCAGAGAAGTATGACCTCGCTATTCTGATGGCAAGCTATGCTGCTTCTGCCGCTACCTCCAACCTGCTCAAGGATATTCAAGCCCTGAGCTTTGTGGATCTGACCCACCACGCATTTGACCAAAACTCCGTAAAGGACCTCTCCATGGGTGGCAAGACCTACTATTTGAGTGGTGATATGAACATTTCCACCATGGATAACACCGCATCCACCATTGTAAACCTTGCAATGTACCGCGACCTCTCCGAGTCGATCGTTGATCTGTTTGACGATGATACTTACGCAAATCCCTACACCATGGTTACCAACAATCTTTGGACCATGGACACCATGCTCACCATTGCAGAGCTTGCAAACGTTGACGTAAACAAGGCTGACGGTCGTCTCAATCCTCTGGTTGGCGATACCGTAGGCTACTACCACTACTACTACGCACCCACCTACTACTTCTACAGCGCAGGTGCGCGCATTACCCAAACCGACGAGGATGGCTACCTTGAGTTTGCTATCACCTCCGATTACGCACAAGAGGTCGTTGAGTATATTTACGAGAACTTCAACCTCCCCCGCAACGCATGGCTCCCCGACCAAAGCTCCACCCGTATGAAGTACGTTGCAACCCAAAAGGTTTTATTTGTTGACTTTATTCTTTGGGACGTTCGTAAGCAGTACTACACCAACGAGTACTACGAGTACGGCATTCTGCCCACTCCTATGTACTCCGACTCCGACGATCAGGGTGGCTACTACAGTGCCGTTTACTTTGCATCCGGCGGAACCGCACACCTGTGGTCTATTCCCCAAATGTGCACCGATGAAGATAAGGCTGCTCGCTTGTTCCAAATCATGGCAGTTTACTCCGGCATGAAGGATTCTACCATGGATGCTTACTACCAAAAGACCATGTACATGACCGTTGCAAGTGATATGGGCTCTCGCGAGTGCATGGACATCATCAAGAACAACATGGTTTACGACATTGCTACGCTGTACAACTGGGGTACCTTCTTCAGCCTGCTCGACAGCCTTGACACCGCAACCACCAATCAGTACGCATCTAAGATCAGCAACCTCGACGTAGCACAAGAGGAATTGAACATCACCCTTGAAAAGTTCAAAAACCCGACCTACATCCCCGATAACAAATAAGCACACTACGCGAATGGGACTGCCCCAAGCGCAGTCCCATTCCATCAACGGTTCCCTATCTAAAAATCCGAATTCTGCCGATGCAGGCAAATGCACGTATACGTTTTGTGTGCCCCATTGCCAACGCATCCGAAATTAGATATAAAAAAAGCCAAGAAAGGAAAACCAAAATGAAAGTACTGACCAAAATCGCGATCCTCTTGTTGGCGCTCCTGATGCTTGTTCCTTGTCTTGCCGCTTGCGGCGGAGATGGCGGAGACGAGACCACGGTGACCACCAACAACGCAAACGACCCCGCGGGCGACCCCAACGAGACCACCAAGCCCTCCGACGGTATGCCCGCCGTAATTGACATGGATCAATACGTTTACAGAGCATACGTCCGCTCCAAGGAGGACGGTGAGCAAGGTAACGGTGTCTTCTACTGCGAGGACTTTTGGGTAGCGGAAGCATCCAACGATGCACTTTCGTTTGCCGTTTACTCCAGAAACAGCAAGATCCAAGAGACCTATAACTGCCGCATCGTTCAGCGCGACTCCACCGGCTCCACTTATGCGGAAATGAAGAGCTTTTACTCCAATCAAGAAAAATTCGATTTGGCGATCATGCTCGACTATGACGTAGCACCTGCCGCTATCTCCAACCTGTTGCAGGACGTTTACTCGATGGAATTCGTTGACCTGACCCACCCCGCATACGACCAAAACTCCATCAAGCAGCTCTCTATGGGCGGCAAGCTCTACTACTTCAGTGGTGATATGAATATGTCCACGCTGGATAACGCCGCTCCAACCGTCGTTAACATGGATATGTACAAAGACCTTGCAGAGGAATTTGTTACTGTCTTTGATGACGAGATTTACGGTGACATTTACAATTTGGTCACCGAGCACAAGTGGACAATGGACACCCTGTTGACTATGTCTGAATTGGCAAACGTAGACCAGAATAAGGGAGACGGCGCGCTTGACATCAGCAAGGGCGATACCATGGGCTATTACCAATATGCATCTGCTCCCCTGTACTACTTCTACGCTGCAGGCGGACGCATTACCGAAATTGATGAGGACGGCTACCCCGAGCTCGTTATTACCAGCACCAAGAACCAAGAAATCTACGATTACCTCTTTAACAACTTTAACACCACCAAGGTTTCTTGGCTTCCCAACGGCTACTCCGGTCCCCGCGGCAACAACTTCTACGGCGGTGCTGCATTGTTCACCGATATGACGCTGTGTGATGTTCGCAGAGTCCTTTACACGAAGGAAGCGTTTGAGTATGGTATCATTCCCAATCCCACCTTGGAGGAGGGAGACGGCTACAACAACATCGTATTCTTCCAGGGTGCTCCCCACCTTTGGACCATTCCCAGCATGTGCAGCAATCAAGAATACGCAGAGCGTATGCTGCAGATCTTTGCGGTATACTCCAGCTTGAAGGATTCTACCATGGATGCTTACTATCAAAAGACCATGTACATGACCGTTGCACAGGATAAGGGCTCTCGTGCGGCTATGGATATCATTCGTACCTCCTTGGTATATGATATTGCACTCCTTTATGACTGGGGCGGATACAAAGCTATGATCCTCAACGTAGACACCGTAACCGCGAGCCAATTTGCAACCTACGCAGGCAAGTTGGATACGGCAAATAAAAATATGCAAACCACTCTTGAGCAATTCAAGAACCCTGCATTTGTTCCCGATACCTGATCTTACAACAAGGGTGCCGAGTCTTACGACTCAGCACCCTTTTTCATGGATCGACTGAAAGGGCGGCCTCAAGCACGTACGCTTGAAGCCGCCCCCATTATGTTGATCAACCGTTGATCTCGGATTCCTCAACGATAAAATCTCTGATCTTCAAATAAATTTCGCTATCGGATTCACAAAAGATCTGATCCCACTCAAAGGTGTACATAGCACCCAAGAGAGATTTGCCGTTAACGGTGTAGTTGTCACCGTCGGTCAGCACGATCTTGCCCTTTTCTTTGGTTGCAATTCCAACAAAGCGGTTTACGTCTGCCATTGTCTCAAGTCTGATGCGGTATCTCATAATTTTGTTCTCCTTTTTCTTTTATTAACGCGGCATTGCCGCTTATTTTTTTCGGTTTCTTTTTGCAAACATCCGCCGCAAAAGCGGAGATAAAAACGCAGGGGCACGCCAAACAAACATCTTCATTGCCGCATATCCTTTCTACCGCTTGGGTAACCATCGGTATTACAGTATATGCGCGCAGGTGCAGTTGATGTGCGGCGTTTGCCGCGCTTTTATTTTTTTGCTTGCATGGCGGCATCCGCACTCAGCTTTTTCATAGCCGCACGAAATACCACCTTATCGTTTTCGTGTGTCAGCGATGCCTCAACCTGCGCCAGCGGTACCCACTCCACCTGCGCGGTCTCACCTGCGCGCGGTTGAATGTTCTTTTGCGTCGTGTGCGTTAAAAAGTACACGACCTCCTTGGTAACGCCCGGCATGGGGCTGTAATGCACCGTCTCACGAAATTTGCTGTCGATACGGATCTGCACGGCGGTTTCCTCAAACACCTCGCGTACTGCGGTCATGTACTCGGTCTCGCCTGCCTCCATGTGTCCTTTTGGAAAAGATCGAGGACCGCCCAGCTTGTGCCGGATCATCAACAAATATTCTTTTCCGTCTTCTTCATCGCGGCGTATAACGAGTGCGCCGCACGATTTTTCACGAAGCATGTCCGTTCCCATCCTTTCTGTTATTTTGTTCGGGTACAAGGCGGCAAGCTTGCCGCCTTGTATCCGTTGACAGCTTTTTATCCTGATAGATATTGATTATTGCTCGATCTGCTCCATGATGAACGCTTCGAGAATATCACCGATCTTGATATCGTTGAACTTTTCAAGACCGATACCGCACTCGTAACCGGAAGCGACCTCACGGGCATCGTCCTTAAATCTCTTGAGCGAGGCGATCTTATCCTCAAAGATTACAACGCCGTCGCGTACTACGCGGATCTGCGACTGACGGGTAACCTTACCGTCCTGAATATAGGAGCCTGCAATGGTACCAACGTTGGGAACGTGAATAGTTTGACGAACCTCGGCGTGACCGAGCAGGTTCTCGCGGAACTTGGGAGCCAGCATACCCTTCATAGCCGCCTCGATCTCCTCCAGACACTCGTAAATGACACGGTAG
>JAZQYE010000212.1:0-12817 GCA_045633385.1 Eubacteriales bacterium
GTCTTGGCGCCAATGCGGTAATTGAAAACATTTCCTTTGAAAACATTACCTACACCACCAATGCGGGCATAAAGACCACGCAAAACGTCAGTATCGGTCTGCTTGCAGGTATTGTGGAAGAGGGAGCTGAACTGACGAACGTTTCCGTTTCCGGAGAATTGATCATCGGTGCAAGCTTCAATCCGTTGAATTTGGAAAGATACACCATCGGCTATTTGTGCGGCAAGGGCACGATTGATGGAATCGATATTTCCAACATCACCTGTACTGCGCAAGAGGGGATTTCTATTAAGGTAGAGACCAACCCGACCACCGGTACCGTTACACTGTCACAAAATTAATTTGAGAAGGGAATCAAAAAAATGAAGAAGATCATGAGAAACAGAATCTTTTCCGCCATCCTTTGCGTTGCAATGCTGTTTACAACACTTGTTTCGCTGTGGGGCTGTGGCGCAAAGAAGACCCAACCCGATGCGCTGGTTATTATGACCGAGGAATTGGACGGCTTGTTCAATCCCTTCTATTCCACCACCGCAAACGACAGCACCATTGTTGCCATGACGCAAATTGCCATGCTGACCACCGGTTATCAGGGCAAAGAGGTCGTTGTAGCTTGCGGCGATGATGAAGCCGTTGTAGTAAAGGATTACTCCATTGACTACAACGCACAAAACGACAAGACCGTTTACACCTTCGTTATCAAAAACGGCATCAAGTTCTCCGATGGCAAGCCCTTGACGATGAACGACGTTTTGTTCAACCTTTACGTTTACCTCGATCCCGTTTACACCGGTTCTTCTACCATGTATTCTACCGACATCGTAGGTCTGCAGGATTACAGAACCCAGAAGTCCGGTGCATCCGATACCGGCGTTGAGGACGAGATCACCTCTGCGGCAAACAGCCGTGCACAAACCCGTATCAACGAGCTGATCAACCTGTTCCGTCAGGTTGGTAAGACCTCGGGCGGCAACTACGATGCAGACTACAACACCATGAAGGCTGCAATCATGGATTACACCGTATCCTCCGGCTATCAAAGTGCCGTATCCGCAAATCCTTCCTCCGTTACCAACAAGCAGCTGCTTGAAGACTACGAGTACACCCTCAAGCTCTTCAAGGAGGAGCTCGAGCGCGACTACGAGGGCGCACCCAGTAGCTTTACCGAAGAGCCCTACAAGTCCTATAAGGGCATCAACTTTGCCGATCCGATCGTTGCTTTCATGACCCTTGAGGGCTATGTAAACATCGAGTACAAGAAGGTCAACGGTAAAGAGGACAAGTCTCAGATCGAAAAGGTCACCAAGCTTTACAACGAGGACGTCGTAACCTCCAAGGAAGCAGCAATCAACTACGTTTACAACTCCACCATCGGCTCTCAGCTCGACATCATTCTCTCTTATTGGGGAACTGCCGCAACGCTGAAGACCGAGTACGCTGCTAACGCAAGAGAGGTTCTTTTGCAGGAGAACATGGGCGAGGACGGGCTGAAGATCAAGAACATCAGCGGTATCGTTTCTCTTGGTCACAGCGCAGATGGCGCTTCTTCCGTTACCATCAACGGCAAGACCTACACCGTAGCAAAGACCCACAACACCGACGGCACCGTTAAGAATGCAAACGAGTACGACGTATTGCAGATCACCATCAACGGTGTTGACCCCAAGGCGAT
Organism: Eubacteriales bacterium; assembly: GCA_045633385.1. GTDB lineage: Bacteria > Bacillota > Clostridia > Oscillospirales > CAG-272 > UMGS1865. Next base: position 1,673 of record JAZQYE010000212.1, read on the forward strand.
CTGGAACTTTGCATTCTCCGTAGCACCTCAGCACTACTATGCAGAGGGCTATAAGGTAGATATCGCAAACAACAACTTTGGCGTTGCATACGGTTCCTTCGACTTTATGAAGAACGTGATCCAATCCAAGAACCGCGTACCCATGGGTGCAGGTCCTTACAAGGCATCCAATGCTTCCAACGGCGATAACCCCAGCGGAACCGAGTTCTATGCAAGCAACGTCGTTTACTTTAAGGCGAACTCCCACTTCATGATGGGAGCTCCCAAGATCGAAAAACTCCGTTATCAGGTCGTCAGCTCCTCCAACGCACTCAGCGCTCTGGAAAGCGGCTCCGTACACTTCGTAACTCCTCAGTTCACTCAGCTCAATATTGATAAGATCAACTCTCTCAAGAGCAAGGGTATCGAAAAGCTCTCCACCGACCAGCTCGGTTACGGTTATATCGGTATCAATGCAGGTAAGGTTCAAAACATCAACCTGCGTAAGGCGATCATGTCCGCTATGAACACCAGCTTAGCCCTCAGCTACTACAGCAACGGTACGGCAGAGAATATCTATTGGCCTATGTCCACCGTAAGCTGGGCATATCCTAAGGATCAAACCGGTAAGCTCAGCCAATACAACGGTCACGATTATCCCGCAATCAACTTCAACGACGCTACTGCAATTGCAAACATTGAGTACTACATGGAGCAGGCAGGCGTTTCCGCAGGCGACTCCTCCTTGGAGATCACCTTTACCATTGCAGGTGCAAACATGACCGAGCACCCCGCATACCTTGTATTCCAAAAGGCAGCAACGCTGCTGAACAGCTGTGGATGGGATATCACCGTCGTTCCGGACGTACAGGCACTCACCAAGCTCAGCACCGGCTCCCTTGAGGTTTGGGCTGCTGCATGGGGAAGCACCGTAGATCCCGATATGTATCAGGTATATCACAAGAAGTCCACCGCAACCAGCGTTTTGGCTTGGGGTTATAACGTTATCGTTGATAACGATTCCTTCCCCGAGGAAAACCAGATCATCGATAACCTGAGTAAGGTCATTGAGGAAGCGCGTGAGATCGAGGATCGCGACGAGCGTGCGGCTCTGTACGAGACTGCAATGGGCTACGTGCTTGATCTTGCAATCGAATTGCCCGTATATCAGCGCGACGTGCTGTATGCGTACGATTCCACCGTTATCAAGTCCTCTACCTTGCCCACAGAACTCAATCCTTACACCTCTCCGCTCGACCGCATTTGGGAAATCGAATTTGCAGGATGAGAGGAAGGCTCTCGGAGTAGAATATGTTAAAATATATTTTAAAAAGACTTGGCTTATCCGTGCTGATTCTTTTGGGCGTTTCGCTGATCATTTACGTGCTGATCAGATGTATGCCGAATGACTTCATTACGGAAAAGATCACAGCCATGAACCAAGGCGGCGCAACGGTCTCGCAAGAGACCATTGACGCCATGTATGAAAGCTACGGATTGGTTCAAATTCCGGATGATGCAACCGCATGGGAGAGCTTTACCATTATCGTAAAGGGCTATTTCAGCTGGCTTGGCTCCATCTGTAAGCTGGATTTTGGCACCAGCTTTATCGACGGCGAAAAGGTCGTTGATAAGATCGTCAATAATATGGGCGTATCCTTTATGATCGCCCTGATCGCTACGATATTTGAGTTTATGATCGCCATTCCTTTGGGTATTACGGCGGCAAGACATCAGTATTCGGCACTCGATTACGTTGTTACGATCTTCGTTATGATCGGTATCTCGCTTCCTGCGTTCTTCTTCGGTCAGGTACTTAAGGATCTGTTTGCAATCAAGCTCGGTTGGTTCCCACCCTCCGGACTTGTCAACGCAACCGTCGATTACGCCAATATCGGTGAGGCATTGCTCGATTATTGCAGTCACTTGTTCATTCCGATCTTAACGGTCGTTATTTTGAGCATTGGTGCAAGAATGAGAATGACCAGAACCAATATGCTCGAGGTGCTCAATTCCGATTATATTCGTACCGCACGTGCAAAGGGCTTGAAGGAGAATAAGGTCATTTACAAGCACGCATTCCGTAACACGATGATTCCGCTTGTTACCAGCCTTGCAGGACTGTTGCCCTCGCTCTTTTCCGGTGCTATCATTACCGAGCAGGTGTTTGACCTGCCCGGTATCGGTAACATTGCATACGATGCCATGATGCGCGCAGATATTCCGTTCATTATGGGATACAACATGTTTTTGGCGTTGCTCAGCGTTATCGGTGTGCTTTTGGCAGACCTGATGTACGCCGTAGTTGACCCCAGAGTCAAGCTCAAGTAAAGGGGGAAGCGCAAATGAAAAAGCATGAAACAAACGAGGCATTGAATCAATCCATGCAGGATTCGGCACAAAATGCAGAGACTGCAACCGAGAATGCGACCGATGCCGATGAGCCGCACGATAAAAACGTACGTCTTATGTCTCCTATGCGCATGGTATTGCGCCGTTTCTTCCGTTCCAAGCTGAGTATTATCGGCTTGATCATGGTAGTGGGCTTGTTCCTGTTCTGCTGGGTAGGACCCCTTGTATATACGCAATGGTCCTCGGGCGAGGCAGATTATTCGGGTAAGCTGAAGTATTCCACCACCCCCGTAACCTATTATGAGAACGGTAAGGAATATACCTATTATCAAATTGACGAAACACACGAAACGCTGAATGCATTGGCTGAACCCAACGAGAGTCACCCCTTGGGAACCGACAAGGCAGGCAGAGACGTGCTGGCAAGACTGATGAGCGGTGGACAGATCTCGCTCACCGTAAGCTTTATCGCCGTATTCGTCGTAACCGTATTGGGCGTTATCTTCGGCTCTCTTGCAGGCTATTGCGGCGGAGCGGTTGATACCGTTATCATGAGAATTTGTGATATTTTGATGTGCTTGCCCGGTTTTCCGATCCTTTTGATCGTCGGTATGGTCATTGAGGCATGGGGAATTGGCTTGGAATTCAAGATCTATTACCTGATGGCGTTCTTAGCGCTGATCTCGTGGTCGGGAACTGCGCGCCTGGTTCGCGGACAGATCCTTTCCTTGCGTGAGCAGGAGTACATGGTTGCGGCAGAGGCAATGGGTTACTCCACCAAGCGTAAGATCTTTAAGCATCTTGTTCCCAACGTCATGCCGCAGTTGATCGTTGCAATGACGCTTAGCTTGGGTAGCATGATCCTTTACGAGGCATCTCTCTCTTATTTGGGACTCGGTGCCCCCGAGGAGCACGCGGCGTGGGGTAGTATGATCCAGATCATTTCTACCGACCCCGACATTCTTGCAAATTACTTCAACGTATGGGGACCTCCCGGTATTTGTATCATCATTGCCGTTTTGGGCTTTAACTTTATCGGTGACGGCTTGCGCGATGCGCTCGACCCCAAGATGAGGAGGTAATTATGAGTCAAGTAAAGAACAACAAGAAAAAAGGCCATTACCTCTCGGGTAGAGAAATTCGCGCCATTGCAAAGGAGAACGCAAAGATCATGCGTGCTCTGGAGGCAAAAAAATACCGCAAGGCAGATGTTTCCGAATTCACCACGCAAATGAAGAGCCGTGAGAACATTCTCGAAATTGAGGATCTGCACACCTATTTCTTTACCGATCAGGGTGTGGTCAAGGCTGTCAACGGCGTTTCCTTCAACGTGCCGCAAAATGCGACCGTTGGTATCGTAGGTGAGTCCGGTTGCGGTAAAAGTGTAACGAGTATGTCGGTCATGCGACTTTTGCAAGGCCCGCAGGGACAAATTTATTCCGGTCAAATCCGCTTTAAGGCAGAGGACTACGAGCTTGACGAAAAGGGCAATCCCATTTTGGTGGAGGGCGAGGACGGTAAAACGGTTTATAAGACCAAGGAGACCGTTTACGATATCGCCAATATGCCGATCAATGAGATCCACCGCATTCGCGGCAGACAAATCTCCATGATCTTCCAAGAGCCCATGACCTCGCTCAATCCCGTATTTACCATTGGTAACCAGCTGGACGAGGTAACCTTTATCCACGTTCCCGGCGCTACCAAGGAGATGGCAAAAAAGAAGTCCATCGAAATGCTGGAGCTGGTTGGTATTGCCGCTCCCGAGCGCGTGTACAACGCTTATCCGCACGAGCTTTCGGGTGGTATGAGACAGCGTGTTATGATCTCCATGGCTTTGGCTTGCAATCCGCGCCTGATTATTGCAGACGAGCCTACGACCGCTCTTGACGTAACCATTCAGGCACAGATCCTCGATCTGTTGCGCGACTTAAAGAACCGTATCAACGGCTCCGTCCTTTTGATCACGCATGACCTCGGTATCATTGCCGAAATGGCAGATTACGTGGTAGTTATGTATGCGGGACGCGTGATCGAGCAGGGAACCGTTTCCGAGATCTTCCACAACCCCATGCATCCTTACACCATCGGCTTGCAAAAATCCAAGCCGACCATGGATTCGGATGCGGATACGTTGTTTAATATTCCCGGTAACGTACCAAATCCCGTAAATATGCCCAACCACTGCTACTTTAAAGAAAGATGCTCCAAGTGCACGCAAAAATGCGGCGGCGATTACCCCGGCATGGTGCGTGTCAGCCCCACGCATTACGTGGCGTGCCATCTCTACGAGGATCAGCAGTGCGCTACGTCAAGACTTGACGAGGGCGTTACAAACGCGATTCTTTCTATGAGGAGACAACGAAATGGCAAATGAAAAATTGAATCAATTTTCGGCAGATGCCAATGCGTTGTATGATGACGAGGCAATTGCCGAAATGGAGGCGGAAAAGCGCAGAATGCGTATTTTAGCCGATGCAGACCGCCCGTTTGATCCCGATGCACTCCTTGAGGTTCGTCATTTATGCAAGAGCTTTCCGCTCAAAAAGAACATGATGGGTAAGGTTTTGCAAAGCCTTGTAGCGGTTGACGACGTATCCTTCAAGCTTCGTCCCGGCGAAACACTCGGTATCGTTGGTGAGTCCGGCTGCGGTAAGACCACGATGGGAAGAACCATTCTCAAGCTGTACGAGTCCAACGGGGGACAGATCATTTTTGACGGCAACGATATTACCGATTATAAGACCCGTCAAATGCGTTCCATTCGTACGCAGATGCAGATCATTTTCCAAGACCCATATTCCTCTCTGCCTCCCAGAAGCACGGTTGGAGACATTCTTTCCGAGCCTGTTAAGGTGCACAATATCGTGCCGCCCTCCGAGGTCAAGGAGTATGTGCTCGATCTGATGGAAAAGTGCGGCTTGCGCGACTATTACTACGAGAGATATCCGCATGAGTTTTCGGGTGGACAAAGACAGAGAATTTGCATTGCAAGAGCATTGGCAGTAAAGCCCAAGTTCGTCATTTGCGACGAGCCCGTATCGGCTTTGGACGTATCCATTCAAGCGCAGATCATCAATCTGCTCAAGGATCTGCAACGCTCTATGAATCTGACCTATCTGTTTATTTCGCACGATCTTTCGGTCGTTAAGTTCATTTCCGATAAGATCGGCGTTATGTACCTGGGCTCTATGGTGGAGTTTGGTAACAAAAAGGATATTTTCGAGCATCCGTTGCATCCTTACACCAAGGCGTTGTTTTCTGCGATCCCGAACCCCAATCCCGACGTCAAAATGAACCGTATGGTGCTCAAGGGAGATATTCCTTCTCCTGCAAATCCGCCCAAGGGTTGCCGCTTCCACACGCGTTGCCCCTACGCAACCGAAAAGTGTAAGCACGTCACCCCCGAATACAGAGAATACGGCAACGGGCACTTTGCCGCTTGCCATCTTTTGACGGATGGAGAATAACATGAACCAAAACAAAGAGAAAAAAAAGAAGAAAGAAAAAATCGTTTACGTAGATGACGGCTCACGCATCGCGGATATGTCTATGCTTCGCCCAACGGTGTCGGAGCAACGAAGAACCGATGAAAAGCCGCGCCCGCGTTGGAGACAGATCTTAGATACTTATTTTGAAAGCGTAAAGCTGATGTTTTTGCCCATGCTTGCATTTTTTGGTATCGTTACGGTCGCCTTTATCATTCTTTTTATCGTCTTTTCCTTTTTCTCCTAACGGTGCCGCGCGCACCGCAAAAAGGGGTGAGCCACAATGCAGTTGCATTGGACTCACCCTATTTTAAATCTTTATTTTTTGCGCGGCTTTTGAGCAGAGAGCGGATTTTGCGTCATCGCCTTTTCAATATCCGCATTGGAGACGTGGGTATAGATCTGCGTGGTGTTGAGCTGCTCGTGTCCCAATATCTCTTTGAGAACGCGCACGTCCACGTTGCCCGACTGATACATCAGCGTGGCGGCGGTGTGGCGGAGCTTGTGAACCGAATAGTGCTTTGCTTCCAAGCCTGCCAAACGCAAATATTTATAGACCATTGCTTGTACGGTCTTTACGCTGATGCGCTGATCAAGGCGGCTCAAAAATACCGCTTTTGTTTGCACGGCGGCGTATTTTTGGCTCATACGTGAGATCAAATGCTCGGTGAGAGCGGCTTGACAAGCATCGTTTAAGTAGATCACACGCTCCTTGCTTCCTTTTCCCGTTACACGCAGGGAGGTCAGCTCAGAATCGATATCGGTAATGTCAATACCCACCAGCTCCGACAAACGCATACCGCAATTGAGAAAGAGGGTAATAATGGCATAATCGCGAATGCGGAATTTGGAATCACGGTCGTTTTCCACCGCCTCCAAAAGGCGAATGGATTCGTTCAGCGTGAGCACCTTGGGGAGCGTCTTTTGCGCTTTGGGCGAATCGATATCCGTTGTGGGATTGTATTCGAGATAATGACGCTTGTTGACAAGATATTTATAAAGGGAACGAATGGCAGAGAGCTTGCGCGCGCGTGCCGACCATTTGTTTTCGCGGTCATCGGTCACGTAGGCAAGGTAATCGTAAAGATCCTCTGCGTGTATCTGTCTCAACTCGCGCAGTCCTACACCGCTGACGTCAATGGTGTAAAAATCGGGAGACAGAAAGCGGATTCCTTTCTCGCGTGCGATCAAATAGCGAAAAAAGGTGCGCAGATCCAACAAATATTCATCTACCGTTTTTTGGGAGCATCCTTGGATCGATCGCTTATAGGATGCGTATTCCTGAATCAGGGAGGAGAACTCCTCCTTGCTAATAATGTTTGACATAACGCTCCTCCAAATGTACTGCTTTTATTATACAACATATCTTAATATTTTAGTTGATAAATTGTAAATTTTTGCGAGATACGGTTGCATTCTTGCAAAAAATTCGTTATAATAGAACCAAATAAAAACAAGAGGTACTGTAATGAAGAAATTTTTCTCCGAGCACTCTTACGATATGGTCAAGATGATGCTCAACCAATTTGCCATTTCCATTTTTGGCTTCTCCTTGGTTTTGGCTACCATGAAGGCAGGCAACGTCAGCCTGCGCAACGTAACGAGCGTTCTTTCCATCCTGTTTTATCTCTTCCTCCTCTACATTATGACCTGGGAGATCGGATACAAGGATAAAATAGCCGTAGAGCAGGGAAGAAAGCCGCATAACGCTTTTCGCGGTGCTTTGATCTCGCTGTGTGCCAATATCCCCAATTTTTTGTGCGCACTGTTCATCATGCTCAAGGCGTTTGCTCCAAGCGTGTCTGCGCTCGTTTCCATCGGTGACGTTTGCCAAGCGCTGACCGTCTTTTTGCAGGGTATGTACACGGGTATTTTGACCAACTCCGTGGGCGGCGTTATCATCAATCAGTATTGGTTCGTTTATTTCCTTACGCCCCTGCCTGCTATGCTGATCTGCGGCATGGCATATCAGTTCGGCTTGCGAGATTTGAAGTACACCGCATTCTTTCAAAAAAATCAATTTCCCGAATCTGACCGTGAGCCTAAAAACAAGGGTTGAGATATGATCGAGCATTTGATATTTGACTTTGACGGCACCATTGCCGACTCTTATCCCATGTTTGTCAATATGTGGATAGAGGTTGCAAAGGGCAGAGGCGTTACCGTTCCGTGCGACGAGGATACGCTGTACCGCGCTTTGAAGATCACGGGCGCGGAGGCTTACCGCGTGTTGCATTGCGAGGATATTGTTGATTATGATACCTTTCTTGACGATTTTCACGCGTTGCAACAAAAATACTGCTACGATTTTTCCGTATTTCCGCAGGCGGTGGAGCTGTTGCGTGCGTCTGTAAAGGCAGGGAAGAAGAATTATATCTATACGCACACGGGACCCGTGGTAAAGGAAATGCTGCAAAATATGGGCATTTTGGATTGCTTTACGTTTATTTTAGATTCCTCGTACGGTTTTCCGCTCAAGCCTTCCCCCGATGCGTTGCAATTCTTTTTGCAAAAGTTTGACTTTGATCCCAAAACCTGCATGATGATCGGCGATCGCCCGATCGATGCACACGCAGGCATGAACGCGGGAATGTACGGCTGTCTTTGGGATGAGGAAGGATTGTTTACCGATGCCAAGGTGGATTACTATATCAAGGATCTGGCAGAGGTCGCAAAAATCGTTGGAATATAAGGAGAACGCTATGGATTTTACCAATTTAAAGAATTTTATGGATGCCCTGACCAATTGGGTCATTCCGGGCAATTCGATCGTGGTATATCAAAACAACAAAAAGGTGTTTTCGTATCAATCGGGATACTCGGATCTTGAAAATCGCATTCCCATGCGCGGCGGTGAGCTGTTCAATATTTACTCTTGCTCCAAGCCTTTAACCATGGCGGCGGCGCTTCAGCTTTACGAAAAAGGAAAGTTCTTGTTAAACGATCCGCTTTATGAGTACATTCCCGCGTTTCGTAATATGCAGGTTCGTTTGTCAAACGGTGAGGTCGAGGCGGCGCGCACGCCCATTACCATGCGCCATTTGTTTACCATGACTGCAGGCTTCGATTACAACACCAACGCACCGTGGCGCGCTCGCGCCTTTGAGCGCACCGAGGGAAGAATGGAGACCTTGGAGGTAGCACGCGCAATTGCGGAAGAGCCGCTGTATTTTCATCCGGGAACAAAATGGAACTACAGTATGTGCCATGACGTGCTCGCAGCGGCTGTAGAGGCTATTTCGGGGCAGAAATTCCGCGATTACGTCAAGGAGCACATCTTTGACCCGTTGGATATGACCACCGCGACCTATCATCCCACCGATGCCGATTTTGCCAAAATGGCACAGCAGTACCGCTATGAGGTCGTAGGTGAGAATGACGTTGTCAAGCTGCAAGCAGGCTTGTTGCGCGGCAGGGACGGCATTGTTGTAAACGCAGGTAAAAATAATCAGTTCTGCTTTGGCTCAGAGTACGACAGCGGCGGAGCAGGTATTATTACCTCGATTGCCGATTATGCCAAGTTTGCAAACGCACTTGCCAACGGCGGAGTCGGTGCTACGGGAGAACAGATCCTCAGCGCAGGAACGGTCGATTTGATGCGCGCCGATCATCTGTCGAATCAAGCTATTGATACAAGCGGTTTTGATTGTTGGGAGACGCACATAGGGCAAACCTACGGGCTTGGCGTTATGGTTATGACCGATCGCGGACTGAGCGGCTCTAACGGCTCTGTAGGCGAATTTACGTGGGGCGGCGCGGCAGGCGGAACCATTCACGTAGATCCCGAGAAAAAGCTTGCGTACTTCTATGCGCATCACATGCTCAATCCAATGGAGACCTATTATCAACCAAGACTCCGCAACGTAGTCAATTCTTGCCTGTAAGATGAATTTTAAAAAGTGTCTGTTTCAAATGCACTTGCACCCGAAACAGACACTTTTTATTTTTTAGGTTGTTGAGATATCTTATACGTTAAATCTGAAGAAAACGATATCGCCGTCCTGCATAACGTATTCCTTGCCCTCACTACGGAGCACGCCTGCTTCCTTTGCTGCGTTCATGGAGCCGTACTTAACAAGATCGTCAAACGCCAATACTTCGGCACGGATAAAGCCGCGCTCGATATCGGAGTGGATCTTACCTGCTGCCTTGGGCGCTTTGGTACCTTTGCGAATGGTCCATGCACGGCACTCGTCGGGACCTGCGGTCAAAAAGCTGATCAAGCCGAGCAGGGCATAGCTTGCCTTGATCAAACGGTCAAGACCGCTTTCCTCAATGCCAAGGTCGGAGAGGAACATTGCCTTTTCCTCGGCATCCAGCTGTGCGATCTCTGCCTCGATCTGACAGCAAATGGGAATGATCTGCGAGTGCTCGCTGTTTGCATATTCCTTCAAAGCGACGTAAGCAGGGTAATCGACGGGCTCTTCTGCGGCGTAGTCCTCGCTGACGTTTGCAACGTAAATAACGGGCTTACGGGTCAAGAGGGGAGTATCGTACAGACAAGCCTCCTCGTCCTCGGTCAATTCAACCGTACGAGCGCATTTTCCGTCTGCCAAAGCAGCCATCAGCTTTTCAAAAACTGCCAACTCCGCACCGTACTTTTTATCAGCCTTCATAGCCTTTTTGGTGCGGTCGATACGGCGCTCCAAAACCTCCATATCGGCAAAGATCAATTCGAGATTGATGGTCTCCAAATCGCGCATCGGGTCAATTTTACCGTCCACGTGAATGATGTTGTCGTCCTCAAAGCAACGAACTACGTGCAAAATAGAATCGACCTCGCGGATATTTGCAAGAAATTGGTTGCCAAGACCTTCGCCCTTGGACGCACCCTTTACAAGACCTGCAATATCTACAAATTCAATTACGGCAGGAGTGTACTTGTTGGGGTGATGCATATCAGCCAAAAAGTCCAAACGCTTGTCCGGAACGGTTACAACGCCTACGTTCGGCTCAATGGTGCAAAACGGATAGTTTGCAGATTCTGCTCCGGCGTTTGTCAACGCGTTAAACAGCGTACTTTTTCCAACGTTGGGAAGTCCTACGATACCAAGTTTCATTTTATTCTAATCTCCTTTATGCGCGGCGATAAAAAATCATACATTATATTATACCATACCGTGCTGTGTTTTTCAATAGCTGTTTTGCTTTTTATCAAAAAAACTTGCTAAAAAATGCTAAATTTACCTCGTGTAAGGGCAAAAAGCAAACGAACTGTGAATAATTGAATAACAAACGAACGAACAAAAACGGACGAAAAAAAACAAAAATGTTAATATTGAATTCACGCAAAGGTATTATATTGTATTTTAAATTTTAATATTTA
>JAZQYE010000213.1:0-4164 GCA_045633385.1 Eubacteriales bacterium
ATAAAAAATCCTTTCTTTTTCGCGGAAAACTTCTTGAAAGAAGTTTCCCGCACCCTTCAAGAACTTTCAAAACATTTTTCCCAAATTGATTGGGAATGTTTGTGTGCTGTTCGTTAGATTCTGCGACGTTTCATTTCGAAAATCGCAAGAAGATAAAATCAGTTTTCATTTGCAATACTCCATCCTTGTGGAAAAGTTTTGAGGGGTTCCAAGGGGAACTTTTTCAAAAGTTCCCTTTGGTTACTGCAACCTCTTCTTCAAATCAAACAAGAAGGACATACACTCAAACGGAGAGAGGGTATTCAGGTCAACGGCTTTGAGTTCATTGATGACCTGCTCGTTGGCGACGTCCTCAAAGGAAATGAGGGTGTCATCCTTGACGGTGGGCTTCTTTTTGCCCTTTCCGCCCGTGTCGGCATCGGACACCGCACGGGAGGTCTCCTCCACGGCGGCAAGCACCTCACGAGCACGCTTGATGACCTCGTTCGGGAGTCCTGCAAGCTTTGCTACCTCAATACCGTAGCTGTCGTCGGTGGAGCCGCGCACGATCTTGCGCAAGAAGGTGATGCCGTCGCCCCTCTTTTTGGCGGCAATGTTATAATTGACGATACCGTCGAATTCCTCCTCCATCACGGTCAATTCGTGATAGTGGGTTGCAAACAGCGTCTTGGCGCCGATCTTGCGGCTATTGGTATATTCGACAATGGCGCGTGCGATGCTCATACCATCAAAGGTAGAGGTGCCGCGACCAACCTCATCGTAAATGATCAAGCTCTTTTTGGTTGCGTTTTTGAGAATGTAGGATACCTCGTTCATTTCCAGCATAAAGGTTGACTGTCCCGAAGCGAGGTCGTCGGAAGCACCCACGCGTGTAAATACCTTGTCCACAACGCCAATGCTTGCCTCGGCGGCGGGAACGAACGAACCGATTTGCGCCATGACCGTGATCAAAGCGACCTGACGCATGTAGGTCGATTTACCCGCCATGTTGGGACCCGTGATCAGCATCAGGCGATTTTTGTCGGTATCCAGATGCACGTCGTTGGGTACAAAATAGGTCTCCTTAACGAACTGCTCCACCACGGGGTGTCTGCCATCCTTAATGATGATCTCGTCTCCCTGCGTGACTTCGGGGCGCACGTACTTGTTTTTGCTTGCAACAACCGCCAAGGAGCGGTAAACGTCCAACTCGGCGATCAATGCGGCGACATCTTGAATGCGACGGCTCCGCTCGGCAACAAAGGTGCGGACTTGTTGGAACAATTCATATTCCAATGCCACGGAGCGATCCTTGGCGCCGAGAATGGTAGACTCCATATCCTTGAGCTCGGGTGTGATGTAACGCTCACCGTTGGTAAGCGTTTGCTTGCGGATATAGTGCTCGGGAACTTGATCCATAAAGGATTTGGAAACCTCAATATAGTAGCCAAACACGCGATTGTAACCGATGCGAAGTGTACGAATGCCTGTTTTGTCGCGTTCTTCCTCGGCAACCTTTTCCAGCCAGGAGTCGCCGTCGTTCATGATATTGCGCAAGGAATCAAGCTCCTCGCTGTATCCTTCGGCAATCATTTTGCCCTCACGTACTGTAAAGGGCGGAGCTTCAACAATCGCGGCACCGATTTTTTCGCAGACGTCCTCAAGGACATCCAGTTTTTCATAAATGCCGCGCAGCCCCTCGCTTTTTGTTGTGGAAAGCAGGCGCTTGATCTCGGGGAGCACCATGGCAGAATTGCACACGGCGCGCAGATCCTTTGCATTTGCATTACCGTAAACGATGCGCGTGATGAGTCGCTCCAGATCGAGCACGTGAGAGAGCTCCTCTCCAAGCTCCTCGCGAAGCATGAAGTTGTTGCAAAGCTCCTCAACGGCACTTTGGCGTCCCTCAATCGCAGAAACACTCACCAAGGGCTTTTCCACCCATTTGCGCAACATACGTGCGCCTGCAGCGGTTTGGGTTTTATCCAGCACCCACAACAGCGAGCCTTTTTTATCCTTATTGCGCAAGGATTCGGTCAGCTCAAGGTTGCGGCGCGTGTTGATGTCCATTTCAAGATACTGACTGCAATTGTAAACGTTGAGCTCTCGAATGTAAGAGATGTCGCCCTTTTCGGCTTCCTCAACGTAGGAAAGAAGCGCACCGATGGCACAGATCATTTCGCGGTCATCAAGATACTCGTCCTTGACCTGCTCACCGAATTGGGAGAGCACGCGCTCCCGCGCAGATGCGTATTCAAAGCGTGCGTACTGATTGTCGGTCAGCGCAAGTCCTTGACGGTCTTTCAAAAATTTCCCCACCTCGCCCATGTTGGCACGGGAGAGGTTTACAACGGCTTCTCTGGGAGAATAGGTGCCGATCTCTGCCCGCAAGCGCGCCTCGGCATTTTCTCCCGAAAAGCTTGTAGCATAGACCTCGCCCGTGGATGCATCGGCAAAGCAAACTCCAAAGGAGTACTCACTCATACAAATGGCGCACAGATAGTTGTTGCTCTGCTCGGAAAGCAGGCTCGACTCCAACAGCGTGCCGGGGGTGATCATGCGCACGACGTCGCGGCGCACAAGTCCCTTGGCAAGGGCAGGATCCTCTACCTGCTCGCAAACAGCGACCTTGTAGTTCTTTTCGATCAGCTTGCCAACGTACCCCTCGTAGGAATGGAACGGAACACCGCACATGGGGGCACGCTCTGCCTCACCGCAATCTCTGCCCGTCAGCGTCAGCTCCAATTCGCGCGAGGCTATGATGGCATCGTCAAAAAACATCTCGTAAAAATCCCCGAGACGGTAAAAGACGATATAATCCTTATACTGATTTTTGATCTCAAAGTATTGCTCCATCATTGGAGTCATGGCAGTATCTCCTTATCAGTAAAATGAAAATGATTTGACGGCAAGCCGTCATGAATTGATGCTTCGCGTCATGATTTCTCGCACGTTGCTCCGCATCGCCGCTCCATGAATTGAATTGCAATCCGCAAAGCAGATTGATCAGTGGCAGCCTCCGCAGGTGCTGCAGTTGTGGGTGCAGCCGGAGGGCTCCTCACCCGTGATCTGCGTCATGATGGTTTGGTTGACGCTGTTCATCAGCTCGTTAACAACCGATTGTGCACGGTTGAGCTCCTCGAATGCGGGGTGCTTGGTGATCAGCTCATACAATTCGTCAATGCGGCGCTGAATGCTCTCGATCAGAGCCATGTCGCGCTCCTCCTGCGTAACAGCCTTTTGCATAGCGCGTTGCTGTACGTCGTATTCTACGAGATAGGTCTGGAGCTCCTTGTTCTCCTCATATCCCTTTTTTGCATTCTCCAATGCAACCAAACGTGCGTCCTCTGCCAGCTTTTGTCCAAGTGCGGCTGCAAGCTCAAAAATTTCCATGTCTATTTTCCTCTTTTCTTTCATTTCTGTTTTTGTTTTAAACGTTCGTTTTTTTACCGTACAGTGCAAACGCATCGGCGCGTTCCACCGTTACAAATACAAATTTTCCCGTATCGTCGGCAGTTCCTTCAAAAAAGGCGATTTTGTTGCCGTCGGTTCTGCCCGAATACAACGCCTCGTTGCTCTTGCTCACGCCGTCGCAAAGCACGCGCAGGGTCTTGCCCACCAGCGCGTCGTTCTTCTCCTGCCCGATCTCTTTTTGCAGAGCAAGCAAGCGATCAAAGCGAGCGGCGGTGACCTCCTTGGGTACCTGCTCCCACTCGGCGGCGGGAGTGCCCTTGCGCGGCGAGTAGATAAAGGAGTAGAGCATATCAAAGCGCACGCGGCGAAGCATTTCCAGCGTTCCCTCAAAATCCTCGTCACTCTCTCCGGGAAAGCCCACGATAATATCCGAGGTCACGGTCACGTCGGGCATCTTCTCTTTCATATACTCCACAATGCCGTAGTAACGTGCAGTATCGTAGTGGCGGTTCATGCGGCTGAGCACGCGGTCACTGCCCGATTGCATGGGCAAATGGAACTGATGCGCCACGTGCTTGGACGATGCCATCACGTCGATCAGCCTACGGTCGGCATCCTTGGGGTGGCTGGTCATAATGCGGAGCACGAAATCTCCCTCGATAGCATCGAGCTCGGCAAGCAGATCGGCAAAGCCGTAGCCGTGCGCTCCATCCTTGCCGTAGGAGTTGACGTTTTGCCCCAGCAGGGTGATATCCTTGTAGCCGTTTTGGA
>JAZQYE010000214.1:0-1777 GCA_045633385.1 Eubacteriales bacterium
GTCATCAACTCACGCACCTGATTGAGCAAAAAAGTACGGTAAATGCTCATGTCGCGTGTCTTGTTCATCTCGAGTGCATCGGGGTGATTGCGCAAGGGGTGGCATTGGTCAATGGTATAATGCGGATGATACCAATCCAAAAGGGAATAGTAAAATCCGATCTTGATCCCCTCAGCGCGAAAGGCATCTACAAATTCCCGCACCAGATCCTTGCCGTATGGGGTGTTTGTGATCTTATAATCGCTGTATTGTGTATCAAACAGCGAAAATCCCTCGTGGTGGCGCGTGGTCAGCACGGCATATTTCATGCCTGCTTCCTTTGCGCGGCGCGCAAGATCCTTGGCGTCAAACAGATCGGGATTAAAATGGTCAAAATATTTTTGGTATCCCTCGTTGGTAATGTCCTCGCGCTCACGGATCCACTCGTGGCGAGCGGGAAGTGCGTAAAGACCAAAGTGAATAAACATACCAAAACGGTCGTGCACCAACCATTCGGTGTCTCCGGGTGTTTTACGGCGAATATAGCTTGACATATCAAGATCCTCCTATTGACAATTGAAGCATTTTGTGTTAAAATGTAATAAAATATGTGCTTTTTTATATGATATCATATTTAAACGCAAAAATCCATAGATTTTTTGATAAACTTTATGGATTTTTTGCCAAAACGGGAGGATGCAATGCAAATTTTTCGGCAACCGATGTTTTTAAATTCATGGCAGATAGGCAGCTTTAAAATTATGCGCGACGGCTTTGTTACCACCGACGAAACGTGGATGCAAAAGCCCTTGTACGCCTCCTATTCGCGCATCTATTTTGTGTTGGATGGTGTGGGAATGCTGATATCGGGGGAGGAGAGCATGCCACTGGAGCCCGGATACGTTTATCTTGCCCCGTGCGGAACCAAGTGCGGCTTTTACGGCTCCGACTCGGTAACAAAGCTGTTTTTTCATATCAATCTTTCCTTTTCTAATGAAAGCGGAGACGTATTTGAACCCATCACGCATTTTTTAAAGCTGCCGTATGCGATTGATAAAATGGAGGAGCTGAAACGCTTGTATTTCAGCAAGGAGCCGATGGATCATTTCTACTTGCAAAGCGAGCTTTATCAAACGGTTGCCGCGTTTTTGCAATCGACCGAGCAGGTGCTTGGGAGTCGTCGTTACTTTCCCAAGATCCTTTCCGATTCGCTTTCCTTCATCCGCGAAAATCTTTCTGCAAAATTAACGGCAAAGGACGTTGCACAAAATGCCTTTTGCTCTGTGGGAACGCTCAATGCACTCTTTCGGCGCGAGGTCGGGCAGTCGGTTTCGGCGTACATCGACGATCTGCTGATGTCCGAGGCACAAACCATGCTGTTGTACAGCCGTCGCTCCATTGGTGAGATCAGCGAGCGACTCGGCTTTTGTGATCAATTTTATTTTTCGCGTTGCTTTACCAAGCGGTTTGCCGTTTCACCACAAAAGTACCGCAAGATCCAATCCTCAAAATCGGGAGAGGCTTCCCGTCCAAAATCCTAAACAGAAAAGAGAACCGTCATGGCACATCCGTTTTTGCACTTTTGCACCATTACCAAGCACCGCAACCGCGTGATCTCGCATTGCTTTCGCGCAGGAATCGGGTTTCAGGGGCTGTTTCACGACCTCTCCAAATACGCGCCCATCGAATTTATCCCGGGTGCAAAATACTATCAGGGCAACAGAAGCCCCAATGAGCGCGAGCGGGAGGTGTTTGGTTGCTCCTATGCGTGGATGCACCATAAGGGGCGCAACCGCCA
>JAZQYE010000215.1:0-9263 GCA_045633385.1 Eubacteriales bacterium
CAGCTCTCCACTGCATCCCTTGTGGGAAGATCGACGCATTGAGTTGTGGAATTTTTTAGGAGTAAAAAAGATACACGAAACGAGTGTTCATCATTCATCAAAGATAACAACGTTCTGACACCAACAGAAAGGAAAATAGAAAATGGAAAATTTGGAACAACACGTTTATGACGAAAGTCAGATTCAGATACTGGAGGGTCTGGAAGCCGTCAGAAAGAGACCGGGTATGTATATCGGATCTACCTCTGCGCGCGGCTTGCACCATCTGGTATATGAAATTGTCGATAACTCCATCGACGAGGCGCTGGCGGGACGCTGTAAGCGTATAGAGGTCACCCTTCATCCGGATAACAGCGTATCTGTTCAAGACGACGGACGCGGTATCCCCAGCGGAATCCATCCTAAAATGGGCATTCCCACATTGGAGGTCGTTTATACCGTATTGCACGCGGGCGGTAAATTCGGCGGTGACGGTTACAAATATTCCGGAGGTCTGCACGGCGTTGGTGCATCGGTCGTAAACGCGCTCTCCTCTTGGGTAGAGATCGATAACTGCCACGAGGGTAAGCGTTATACCGAGCGCTTTGAGCGCGGCCATGTTGCGCGCCCCTTTAAAGAAGAGGGAGAGACCGATCAACACGGTCTGTACGTCCGTTTTTTGCCAGACCCCGAAATGTTTGAGGAGATCGTATTTGATTATGATACGCTTCTCAAGCGTTTGCGTGAGCAGGCATTCCTCAACGGAGGTGTAAATATTTGCCTGCGTGACGAAAGAAAGACACTTGAGGACGGCACTTACCGCGAGGACGATTTGGAATATGAGGGTGGTATCCGTTCCTTTGTAGAATATATCAATGATCAAAAGAAGTGTGAATTGATCCACCCCGAGGTCATTTACATGAAGGCAGAGAAGGAGAATTGGGTAGCCGAGGTCGCTATGCAGTACAATGATAGCTACAACGAGGCGCTCCTTACCTTTGCAAACAACATCAACACCGTAGAGGGAGGTACACACGAGATCGGCTTTAAAACGGCTTTGACCAAGGTGTTCAATGACTACGGCAGAAAGTACGGTATCATCAAAGAGAGCGAAAAGAACCTTTCTGGTGAGGACGTACGTGAGGGTCTTTCGGCTGTCGTATCCGTCAAATTGACCGAGGCACAGTTTGAGGGACAGACGAAGGGGAAGCTTGGTAACAGCGAGATGAGAACCGTTCTTTATACGCTGGTCACCGAAAAGCTGGAAGAATATTTGGAGGAGAACCCTGCCGTCGGTAAGGCGATCCTCGAAAAGGCACTTGCCGCATACCGTGCGCGTGAGGCTGCACGTAAGGCGCGCGAGGCAACTCGCCGCAAGGGACTTTTGGAGGGCTCTACGCTCCCCGGTAAGCTTGCCGACTGTCAGGAAAAGAACGCAGAGTTCACTGAGCTCTATCTGGTAGAGGGAGACTCCGCAGGAGGCTCTGCAAAGCAAGGACGTAACTCGCGTTTCCAGGCGATCCTGCCTTTGCGCGGTAAGGTTCTCAACGTTGAAAAAACAAGACTTGATAAGGTTTATTCTAACCAATCTCTTATTCCCATCATTCAGGCACTCGGTTGCGGCATCGGTGAGGAGTTTGATCCTGCAAAGCTGCGTTACGGTAAGATCATCATCATGGCGGACGCGGACGTTGACGGTTCTCATATTCGTATCTTGTTGTTGACCTTCTTCTTCCGTCACATGAAGAAGCTGATCGAGGACGGTCACGTATTCTTTGCACAGCCGCCGCTTTATAAGATTTACAAAAAGGGATCCAAGTACGGCTCCGAGCGTTACGCTTATACCGAAGAAGAAAAAGAAGCCATCGTTGCAGAGCTGGGCGGCGTCAACATTGAAGCCGACCGCTATAAGGGTCTTGGTGGAATGGACCCCGAGCAGCTTTGGGAAACCACTATGGACCCCGCAACGCGCACCATTCTGCGCGTAACGGTAGAGGATGCCATCGCCTGCGACGAGATGTTCTCGGTGCTCATGGGTGATAAGGTAGAGCCTCGCCGCGTATTCATCGAGCAAAACGCAAAGTTTGCAGAGAATTTGGATATTTAAAAGAAATTTCTCCCAAAGCGTCAATTTTTTTGGAAAGGGGGAAGAGGCATGAAGCTGTTTCAAAACAAATTTTTTCTCATTTGCTTATGTGTTGCGCTGGTGTTTACCATCGTACCGTCGGTGTTTTCCATTATGGGATACCGCGGACTTGCAAAAAATATTGTAGGGACGCTTACCATGCCGGTGCGTTGGTGCATTACCTCCGTTGCAAACGGCTTTGAGGGATGGGCAATGTATTTTAGGAGTATGGATGCGCTCAATGAGCAAAACGAAGCCCTGCAAGAAGAAAACGCAAGCCTGAAGCAAGAGCTTGAGGACGCCGATCTTTTAAAAGAGGAAAATGAAAGGTTGCGCGACTATCTTGACATGAAAAACAAATATCCCTCCTTTGAAATGCAGGAGGGCATGATCATCAGCCAATCCTCCGGCAACTATATCACCACCTTTACCATCAATCGCGGTACGCTACACGGCATTGACGTCAATATGCCGGTGGTAACGCCCGACGGAATTGTGGGATACGTAAAAGAGGTTGGACTCAATTGGTGCATGGTGTCAACGCTGATCGAAACGGCGACCTCGGTGGGTGCGTATATTCCGCGCTCAAGCGTGGTGGGCATCGTCAGCGGCGACTACAGCATGCGCAATGATGGTACCTGTAAAATCGGGTACATGGACGTAGATGCAGACGTACAGGTAGGGGACAGTGTGTATTCCAGCGGTACGGGCAGCGTTTATCCTGCCGATCTTAAAATCGGTACGGTCACAAAAATAGAGGTGGACGAGTACAGCCGCACGCTTGTGGCAACGGTTCAGCCCGCGGTGGATCTTTCCAACCTGCGCTGGGTCATGGTCATTACCGATTATTCCTCTGTTCCCTTCACGGGCGAGGTTGAGGGGTAAGAGGTGCGCGTATGCAAAGTAGAAGATACGGCTTTGAGGCGCAGGCGCGCTCCAAATTGATCTCATTCATCGTTTTTACCCTGCTTTTACTGATATTTGCGGCGTCTGTTCAAACGGCGCTGCTGGCAAGATTCTTGCCAATGGGGGCAACGCCAGATCTGATGATATGCATTGTGCTTTGCGTTGCTTATTTCAACGGCAGATATGCGGGTGCCGTTACGGGCATTGCGGCAGGTGTGCTCATCGAAGCCATCGGCTCCGAGGGTGTTGTGCTTTTGCCCATGATCTACTTATTTTTGGGCTACGTGGTGGGGCATTACGCACGCGCGGTACAGCCCAAGAGGTATCTGACCTACCTGTTTTATTTGGCGTGTACCCTTGCGGTACGGGCGGCAACCACCATGCTTTACGCCGCTTTATGCTATGACGTTATCAATATTCCGCAAATTTTATTACACGCCGTTTTTCCGGAGTTTTTAACAACGGCGGTAACGGGTGCAGTTTTGTACCTGCCTATGATGCTATTTTGCAAAAAGATCAAAATCTGATCGACAACAAACTGATCAAAACATCTTCTTGAAATACAGACAAGAAAGGGATTAAAAATCGTGGCTAACGAAAAAGAGAAGCAACTCGAAAAAGAACAGGAGCTTGCCCTGTTTGAAAATCAAAAGATCGTGGACGTGGGAATGGAGAAAGAGGTTAAAAAATCCTTTATCGAATATTCCATGTCTGTTATCATGGCGCGCGCACTCCCCGACGTACGCGACGGAATGAAGCCCGGTGCACGCCGTATCCTGTACGCAATGTACGAGGACGGTCTGGTACACTCCAAGCCCTTCCGTAAGTCGGCAACTACCGTAGGTAACGTGCTCGGTCGTTATCACCCGCACGGTGACGCCGCCGTTTACGGCACGATGGTACGTATGGCACAGGATTTCTCCATGCGGTACCCCTTGGTAGAAGGACACGGAAACTTTGGTTCGGTTGACGGCGACGGCGCGGCTGCTTACCGTTATACCGAGGCACGTCTTGACAAGATCGCTGACGAAATGATGAAGGATCTTGACAAAAACGTCGTTCCCATGATGCCCAACTTTGATAACCGCCTGCAAGAGCCTACGGTGCTCCCCTCCCGTTTTCCCAACCTGTTGGTAAACGGTTCTATGGGTATTGCGGTCGGTATGGCTACCAACATTCCCCCGCACAATTTGGGCGAGGTCATCGACGCGACCATCTATCGCATGGATAACCCCGAATGCACGGTTGACGATCTGATGCAGTATATCAAGGGCCCCGATTTTCCCACCTATGCTACCATTTACGGCGTAAACGGTATCAAAGAAGCGTACCTGACGGGTAAGGGACACATTATGGTGCGCTCCCGTGCCATCGTCGAGGAAGAGCACAGACGCATCGTGTTTACCGAGATCCCCTACGGCGTTAACAAGAGCCTCCTTTGCGAGTCGATTGCAAATTGCGTAAAGGAAAAGAAGATCGACGGCATTACCGAATTGCGCGACGAATCGGGCAGAGACGGTATGCGCATCGTGGTGGAGTACCGCCGCGACGCCAACTCGCAGATCCTTTTGAACCAGCTCTACAAATACACCCAATTGCAAGATACCTTTGCCATCAATATGCTGGCACTTGTCAACAACGAGCCCAAGGTACTCACCCTGCCTCAGATTCTCGATCACTACATTGCGCATCAAGAGCAGGTCATCATTCGCCGTACGCAATTCGATCTTGAAAAGGCAAAGGCGAGAGCACACATTTTTGAGGGCTACAAGATCGCGTTGGATAACATAGACGAGATCGTACAGATCATGAAGACCTCTCCCTCTATCCCCGAATCCAAAATGACCTTGATGGAGCGCTTCGGTCTTTCCGAGGTGCAGGCGCAAGCCATTGTTGAAATGACGCTTGGAAGACTGACGGGCATGGAGAGAAGTAAGATCGAGGATGAGCTTGCACGCTTGCACGCACTGATCGTCGAGCTGGAGGGCATTCTTGCTGATATTGGCAAGGTCAAGCAGATCATCAAGGACGAGATGGGCGAGATCCGCCGCAAGTATGCAGACGATCGCCGCACCGACATCGTTCCTGCCGAGCAGGAGATCATTCTGGAGGATCTGATCGAGCGTCACAGCTGTGTCATTACGCTGACCAATGCAGGCTATATCAAGCGCCAGCCTGCGGCATCCTACGCCGCACAGCATCGCGGCGGCCGCGGTATCATCGGTATGTCCACCAAGGAAGAAGATTATATCGAAAAGGTCATCGCGCTCAACAGCCACTCTTACCTGATGATGTTCACCAACACGGGTAAGGTGCAAATGCGCAAGGCGTACATGATCCCCGAGGCGGGCAGAACCGCACGCGGACAAAATATCGTCAACATTCTGGAGATCGAGGAAGGAGAAAAGATCACCTCCTGTATTGGCGTTGAGGAATTCAGTGACAAGCAATTCCTCACCATGGTCACCAGAAACGGCGTCATCAAGCGTACGCTCCTTTCCGAGTACGAGTATCAGCGCAAGGGCGGTAAGATCGCGCTCACGCTGGACGAGGGCGACGAGCTCTTGTACGTTGTTTTGACCGACGGTACCTGCGAATTGCTGATCGCGACCGAGCAAGGTCAGGCGATCCGCTTCTCCGAGGAGGATGCAAGACCTCTTGGACGTACGGCGCGCGGTGTGCGCGGTATCAGTCTGCGCGAGGGTGACTTCGTTAAGGGCGTATGTAAGGTTGAAGAGGGCAAGAACCTGCTCTGTATTACGGCAAACGGCTTTGGTAAACGCAGCCCGTTTGATGATTTCCGCTTGATGAAGCATCGCGGCGGCTACGGCGTGACCTGCTACAACCTGACCGAAAAGAGCGGTGAGCTGACGGGTATTGCGGCTGTAGATGACAGCATGGATATTATGATGATCACCGATTCGGGCACCATTATCCGTACTCCCGTTGCAGGCATTCCTTGCCGTTCCCGTAGCGCGGGCGGCGTTATCGTCATGAGACTTGGCGAGGGACAGCAGCTTGTCAACTTTACCGTTGTGGCACACGAGGATGAGAGCGACGACGAGGACGAAATTCTTGACACCGAGGCAGTTGAAGTAGAAGCAGAGGTCATGGCAGAGGAAGAAACCGAAGTCGAGACCGAGGCTGTTACCGAGGAATAAAAAACGACTGAAAAGCAGAGATCTTTTTCAAAAAAAGATCTCTGCATCTCCAAAAACTGTTCAAAAAAAGGGAACGTATATGAAAAAAACGATTCTGTTATTGCTGACCGTGTGCTTGCTTGCGGGTGCGTGTTTTTCGTTTTCTTCCTGCGCCGCAACACCTGCGGTGGAGGATATTTACGACCGCGTGGTAACGCTTGTCGAGGACTCGTATCAGTTAAATGCGCTGTTTTACGGTTGCGGTCTCCCCGTTTGGAATGGGGACTCCGAATATGCGGAGTTTATGCATTTGTACTACGGGCTCAACGCGGCGGATAACTACGAGCTGGTCACCGAGCGCGCAAAATTTTACTCCGTCACGCAAATCAAAGAGGCGGCAGAAAAGGTCTATAGCCGCGACTATTTGCAGGACGTGCTGTATAAAACGGCATTTGACGGCTATGCCATCGAGGATGGAGCAGGCGGATCGGTGATCGGCGTGTCGCGCTATTATGAGGATCAGGGCTACTTCTGGCAGTCTAAAGATCACAAGGTCTTTTACACCGCCATTCGTATCTACGATTATTCTACCATGCAGGTGCACTCCTTGGGCAGAGCCGATGCCTGCGTGGTCACCATGGATTCGTGGTTGGAGGATACGCCCGAGAAAATTGAAAACGTAGAGATTCCTCTCGTTTTGCAGGACGGTCAATGGTTCCTTGATAATTTTACGGGTGGTTGAAATAGGATATTTAGAGTGAAAGGTTCATTCTTATAAATTCCGTCATTCGGTATTTCACTCCCAAATTTCAAATCGAAAAAGGTGAGACAAATGTGTAAATGCATTTGTCTCACCTAATTTTATTATTCTAAAAATTAACGGCAGTGCCGGTAGTCAAGACTATCAAAAGAGCTTGCGCGCAAGGGAAAGGCTTTCTAAGGGGTCGGTGGTGGGAAGATATTCTAACCCAAGTGCGCCGCGGTATCCAGCCTTTTCAACCTCGTTAATGATTACACGGTAGTCATTTTCGCCCAATTGGAGTTCGTGCCGACCCGGGTGTCCCGCGCCATGTAAATGTGCGATGGATTGCAGGTTTTCGGTAATGGATGGAATAATATTTCCCTCTGTGATCTGCTGATGATAAATATCAAAAATAACCTTTACAAACGGGCTGTTGACCTCTTTGACGATATCGAAAGCCTCAGCGGAAGAGGTCAAATAATATCCGGGATGGTTGAAGCGCGTGTTCAACGGCTCGATCATCAGCGTGATGCCGTAGTGTTCCAGAATGGGTACCGCTGCACAAAGTCCCGACACAATGGAGGTGTGCTGTATAGAACGAGATTCTCCCGTGTCGTTTCCCACTTGCGTGATCAGCTTCTTTGTACCAAGCGAGGATGCAAATTCGCATGTTTTCTGTAATCCTTCCAAAAAAGCGGAGCGGTAGGAGGGATGATTCAAGCGGAATTCGGTGGTGCACATGCTCAACAGCTCTACGCCGGTTTCCTCAAGAACCCTTTTGGCTGAATTCGGATCAATGCCGTTCCAGCCCCAAAGCTCGGCGGCATCGTAGCCGATCGATGCGATCTTGCGGATTGATTCGCAAAAATCTTCGTTTTTAAAAAAGCAGGGAAGTACAACGCAAAGTCTCATAAGATCTCCTTTTCTGATAAGAAAAAATGATTTTTACATCGCAAAGAAATACTGAAGGGGGAGCCAAATGTAAAAATACATTTGGTACTCCCCCTGTTGTTTTTTAATGCATTGTGTGCGTTTTGAGGAACTCAGCAACCTCATCGGCGGTGGGAATAGAGGCACCGGCACCGGGGCGAGAGACAGTGATAGAGGAGACGGCGGAGGCGTAGGCGACGGCATCGGACATAGACAAGCCTTCGAGGAGGCTCTTGCAAAGACCGCCGATAAAGCTGTCGCCGGCGGCGGTGGTATCGACCACTTTGACTTGGTAGATGCCGGCATAGCAGATCTTGCCGTTCTCGGTGTAGGCGCAACCGCGCTTGCCGAGCGTGACGGCGGCGTCGGCACAGCCAAGCGCACGGAGGGCGTTGATCGCCGCTTCGGTGCTTGCTTCGTCCTCTGGATAAATGCCCGTAATGAGCTGTGTTTCAAACTCGTTGGGAATGATCATATCCACAAATTGATACAATTCTGCAGGCGCTTCCTTTACGGGAGCGGGATTGAGAATGACCTTTTTACCGTGTTTTTTCGCCATACGTGCTGCAAAAAGCACCGATTCCATGGGAATTTCGTACTGCATGACAACGTAGTCTGCCCAATCGAACAGAGCCTCTCTTTCGGCAATGACGTCGGGGGTCACAAAGGCGTTGGCGCCAATGTCCAAAATGATGTGGTTGTCACCCTTGCAGACCGTAATGACAGCGGCACCCGTGGGGGCGTCCACCGTTAAAACGTCGGCGGTGTCAATGCCAAAGGCTTTGAGGTTGTTGATGGCAAGCTCGCCGGAAAGATCCTTTCCAACAGCGCCAAGCATTTTGACGTTGGAGCCGGTCTTTGCAAGCGCTACTGCTTGATTTGCACCCTTTCCACCAAAATTCATAGCAAAATCGCTACCCGTCAGCGTTTCACCGAGCTTGGGCAGGCGGTCGGTATGAATGACGTAATCGACGTTGATGCTGCCGATGACAAGAACGTTTTTGCTCATATCAGTTCTCTCCGATCAGCTTTGCAAAAAGGTCGCCGTAGATCTTGTCGCGGTCAAGATTGCGCACGTAGATGTAGTGCTGACGCGCGGTATCGTTGGAATAACGGGAGTCGGGCGTTACGACGGGGCGGGGAATGGTAACCATTCTGCAACCCTCGGGGCAGATGAGAACAGCCGCCGCGGTCACATCCCAGATCACACGGCTGGGCGCGTTGCCGGGACGCTCGTAGCAGTCGCATTCCTCAGCCACGTTCTGTACGAGGTAATCGCACAGCGCGTTCTTGTTGGAGAGGTAGTGCTTGAGCTCGGCAACGGAGGTGCGGAACTCGGTGCACACGCCTGCGCAGGGAACCTGCACCATGGGAATGCCGCTGTCGAATACGACCTGCGCGGAGGGAACGTCCTGACGCATATTGAACTCTCTGCTGTCCC
>JAZQYE010000216.1:0-6506 GCA_045633385.1 Eubacteriales bacterium
AGCGACAATATATCGAGTTCGAGCAAAGCGAGAACATATCGAGTCAACGAAGTTGACATATCGACAGAAAGAAAAACAAGAGCAAGCACCGAGACCCTATCCGCTCAGAAAGTTGTTTTGTGTGTGGAGGGGAAAGTGCGCTAATCGTTCGTTTCTACGCACCGCGCCCCTTCCGGCGCGTAAGACGCGCCACCGAAGGAATTGTACCCAATTCCTTCGGATATGAATGCCGCCTGCGGCATTCGGAAGGGGCGCGATTTTAAGTGCTCGCACAAATTTCCATTTGTTCGCACATTTTATCCTAGTGTCTGTCATCATCCAACCCGTAAGGGCGTGCATCGCACGTCCTCGAAAGGATTTTTGCCCTTGCAAAGGACGACCGATGGTCGCCCCTATCAAACGCAAAACAACTCTCTGAGCGCGCGGGGTCTCGGTGGTGCCCACGCGCTCGCGGGAGCAAAAGCGCGACGAATGGAGCGCGTCGAGGGGCGTGTGGCTTGAAGCTCAAAACTTTTGCCCAAAATAAAGGAACGGGAGCGAAACACTCCCACTCAGTCATACTTATCAATGCGTTAAAAGTTTTTGAGGGGGTGAGGGGGAGCTTATTTCAAAAAGTTCCCCCTCAAAAAACTCAAAAATCTAAAAAAACCTCAAAAAACGGCACACTGTGGCATCATTTGGCACGGGTTGGCACGGTTAGGGGTGGTAGAATATGGGTGTCACAGGGCAAAGCGAACGATTTCATGGAGGTGATGTTAATGGTATGACGAAAAAGCTACCAAGCACGCTTGACACGGTAAAAAAGCAAAGAAGGATTCGCAGGCTGTTGCAGGCGTACGTTGAGGAGTGCCGAGCGGGTGCGAGTGCCGACGGCAAAAAGCAGAGCACACCGCTACCGAATTTAGCAGGCTTTTGCCGCTATCTTGGGTGCGGAGTGGCACGCTTGGAGTCACTTTGCACCGATGCCCCGATGCTGTATGATTGGATCTGTGCCACCTTGGAGGACGAGCTGATCACGCAGTACCCTTCCCCCTCGCTGTTGGCGTACTACTTAAAAAAGCGGCTTGGGTACGACGGTCAGGATAAGGCAGGCGCAGAGGCTTGTTGCGGAGAGGTGCGCTTGGTTTTTGATCACGACATCGTGGAGGACGGCGCATGAGTACAAAGGACAGTTGCGTTTTGCACGTGCACGGAACGCCAAACGAACGCCAAAAGCGATTTTTTGCATCCCGAGCCCGTTACACCGCTTACGGCGGCGCACGCGGCGGCGGCAAATCCTGGGCTTTGCGCCGCAAGCTGGTGGGGCTGTGCCTGCGGTATCCGCAGATCCGATGCCTCTTGGTACGCAGGACCTACGCGGAGCTAAAGCTCAACCACGTCCAGCCTTTGATGGAGGAATACGGCAAGCTGTTGGAGTACAGCGAAAAGGACAAGCAATTGCGCTTTCCCAACGGGAGCACCATTACGCTCGGCTACTGCGCTTCCGCACGCGACACGCTCCGCTATCAAGGACAGGAATACGACGTGATCGCCATCGACGAAGCCACACAGCTCAGCGAGTATCAGTTTTCCATCTTCAAAGCCTGCCTGCGCGGAACGGCAGAGGTACCGCGCAGAATGTATTTGACCTGCAACCCCGGTGGGATCGGACACGCATGGGTCAAGCGGCTCTTTGTGGATCGCGAATACCGCGCCGACGAGGATGCACGTGATTACCTGTTCATTCCGGCGCAGGTCTATGACAATCCCGCTTTGATGAAGGCTGACCCCTCGTACGTGCACCAGCTCGAAACCCTGCCGCCAAAGTTGCGCGATGCGTGGCTGTTTGGAAGATGGGACGTGTTTGAGGGACAGTTCTTTCCCGAATTTTCGCACGAGGTGCACGTCCTGCCCCCTGCCGCTATCCCACGGGATATGACCTACTTTGCGGCGCTGGATTACGGCTTTGATATGCTTGCCGTTTTGCTGATGGGGTGCGACAAAAACGGCAACCTGTACGCGGTGCGCGAGTTTTGCCGATCCAATTTGACACTGCGCGAGGCTGCCGAGGAGATTGCAGAGCTTTGCCGCGGCGAGCACGTGCTTTACGCCGTTGCTTCCCCCGATCTTTGGAACAGACGTCAGGATAGCGGAAAAAGCGGCTTTGAGCTGATGCAAACGGTTGCGGGAATGCCGCCCATGCGTGCCGCCGACCACCGCAGGATCCCCGGTTGGCGCGTGTTGCGCGAATATCTCAAGCCGCGAGAGGGTGAACCAATGCTTCGAATATCGTCGGAATGCTCCGAGCTGATCCGCTCTTTGCCGGCTCTGCTGTGTGATTCCACGCGCCCCGAGGACGCCTCGGGTGAGCCGCACGCGATCACCCACGCGCCGGAGGCATTGCGTTACGCGGTCATGAGTCGCGCACAGCACACGTCGCCCCTTGCGCTTCCCGACGTCAATTTTCATTTTTCGGGAACACGCAGAGATCCGTTTTTCTGATTCGCCACGCAGATACGATCCGCCCTGTGACACATCAATTCTGAAAGGAGTTTTTTGATTTATGGCAAAAATCAAACGAAAACGAGCATCTCCCGAGGTGTTTTCCTGCAAATTCGGTGGAATGGAATCCCGAAACGCGCGCATTGGCGTAGGTACCGAGGATATTTGCAATTTCCGCGCCGACAAAAGCGGCACGTTGCGCACGCGAAACGGTTATCGGTTGTATAAATCCTTTTCGCACGGCACGTCGATTCGCGGAATGTGGGAAGGCACGATAGGAGGTAGCTTTTACCGCTTTGTGTCGCTCGGTCGCATTCTTTACCGCCTGGATAACAACACGCTGAACGAAACGATCGTTGGAACTACCGCTTCAAGCCAAGGCGAGGTGCAATTTTGTCTGCTTGACGATACGCTGTATCTGCTTGACGGCAAGGAGATCCGCTTTTATCGCACCGATACGGGTCATTTTGAAAAGCCGGAGGCTTACGTGCCGCTTTACGGTCGCAATTGGCACCCCTCTAACTACGGTGAGGTTTACGAGGAGATCAATCTGCTCTCGCCCCGTTTGCGCGTACATTATTTTAATTCCAACGCATCAACGGCGTTTCTGCTTCCCTTTTACGCCGATAGCGTTGACGTTGTGCGCGTTGACGGCGTGGAAACGACCGCATTCAGCTTTGCCTCGGGCGATAACACCGTTTATTTGACCTCGGCAAGCGTGCCGACCTGGGTGGAGATCGGCTTTACGATCCCGATCCATGAGGAGCTGCGCGAAAAGATCCTTGCAACGCCGCACGCATTCCTTCACACCGACGAAGGCGTTGAGCGATTGCTGTTATACGGAAACGATTGCCGCGTATTTTGCTCCAAAGAGATCGACAAGACCTCTCTTTCTGCCTGCCGCGTGTTCTACCCGAGTGCCACCTCCCTTTACGTGCGCTCCGACGACGTCCTGTTCTTGGGAGATGCGGTTCACCCCGTAACCGCCGTAACGCCGCTGTACGATACCTTGCTCGCCTTAACGGCAGAGCGCGTTTACAGCCTGCGGTGGAAAAACGGCGAGCCGACGGTCATTCCCGCCCTGGAGGGGATCGGCTGTCACTCCCACCACGGTGTGCTGACCTACAAAAACGAGGTTCTGACCCTTTCGGGTAGCGGCGTGTATGCGTTGCGATCGTCGATCAGTCACCCCGAAAGCCTGAGCGCCGAACGTATTTCGAGCGCGATAGACGGAAAGCTCTCCCCCTACGCCTTGGCGCGCAGTCATTTGATCCGATACGCGGCAGAGGACGAGATCTGGTTGCGCGATCCCAAAAACGCAAGCGGTGAGGTTTGGGTATGGAACTGTGAGAGCGAGAGCTGGTTCCGCTTTTCCAACGTCCCCGCCACCCTTCTTTTCCGCTTTGGCGATGAGGTGGGATTTGCCACAGGGGGAGACCTGATGGTCTTTGACAGCACGGTGCACACCGATAACGGCGAGCCGATCAACAGCTCGTATCAAAGCGGCTATCTCGATTTTGGCGGCCACGAGCGGCTCAAGCGTTCTTTTCGCGGAATGCTCTGCGCAAGCCTTGGCGGCGGTGAGGGAACGATCGCGTTTGAAAGCGAGCAAGGCGGGCGCACCTATTCCCTTTGGCAAAACGGAAACACCAACTCCCCCACGGGCTACGATTTTCGTGCCGTGCCGGGCAGGTTCCGCTTTTTGCGCTTTGCCGTTTCCCTGCGCACCCAAGCCCACGCCGAGCTTTATCGGTGCGATATTTACACAATGCCGTAAGGCAATGATTACAGAAAGGAGGAATTGTTATTTCTCAATCCTACACAGAGGCGTGGAAGGCGTACGAGGCGGGCAAGGCGTATCAGCAACGCATCGGTCTTTACGAGACCGTGCGGCGCAACGAGCGCTTTTACCGCGGCGACCAATGGTACGGCATTTCGACCGATCTTCCCCGCCCGATATTCAACTTTATCCGCAGAATTGCGGATTTTCAGGTAGCCTCGGTAATAGACGGCGATATTTCGATCCGCTATTACGATGAGAGCATTCCTTACGTTTCGTCCGAGCACGAAAAAAGCACCCTCGCCAAGGGAATTGGCATTTTGAACAAAAACGCCGCTTGGCGTTGGAAGCACAGCCACATGGAGGATCTTTGCTACCGTGCGCTGCTGGATGCCGCCATTTCGGGCGACGGCGTGTTTTACTGCTGGTGGGACCCCGAGTACCGCGACGGTCAAAGCTTTTGCGGTGACATTCACACCGACCTGATCGACACGACCAACCTGTTTGTTGCGGACGTGACTTCCTCGGATCTGCAAGCGCAAAAGTACGTGCTACTGGCAGGACGTGCCGACGTTGAAAGCCTGCGCCGCGAGGCACTGCTGGCGGGATGCTCCGAAAAGGAGATCGCCCGTATCGTCAGCGACGAGGCGCAAAACGGTTGTTATGCCTCAGATTTGGGCAAGTGCGAGCTGCAAGGCGACGAAAAAGCAACCTTTTTGATCCGCTTCTTCCGTGAAAACGGCGAGGTCGTGTTTGAAAAATCGGTCAAAAACGCCTTGATCCGCCGCGTCCGCACGGGGCTGAAGTACTACCCCGTGGCTTACTTTCATTGGCACAATGCAAAAAGCTGTTATCACGGCTCGGCTCCCATCAGCGATATGATCGCCAACCAAAAGGCGATCAACGCGGCTTATGCCATGGCGCTCAAGCACATGAGCAACACCGCTTTTTCCAAGGTCATTTACGACAAATCCAGAATTCCGGAGTGGTCGAATGAGATCGGTGAAGCCATTGGCGCAATGGGCGGCGGCAACATCGCAGATGCGGTTTCGGTGGTTGGCGTTGGTGAAATGCAGGACGGATACCTCGACCTGATCTCGCACGTGATCGAAAATACCAAGGCGATGATGGGTGCTACCGACTCTGCCTTGGGCGACGAGCGCGCGCAAAACACCAGCGCGATCCTGGCTCTGCAAAACGCCTCGGCGCTCAACCTCTCGCACGTGCGTGCACAGTTTTACCGTTGCCTGGAGGAGCTTGCCTTGATCTGGGCGGATATGATCTGCACGTATTGCACCGACGGCAGACTCCTTACCGTGATGGAAGCCGACGGTGAAGCAAGCGCCGATGCCCCGGACTACAAGCTGATGAAAAACGCTCTGCTCTACGCATCGGTGCACTCCGGCAGTATCAACCGTTACACCCCCTCAACAACGGTCAGCGTGCTGGATAAGCTGTTACAGCTTGGGCATTTGTCTGCGGCGGAATACATCGAGCTTCTTCCTGCCGGTGTCATTTCAAACCGCGATACCATGCTGGAAATACTACTTCAGAAAGGAGCGTCAAAAAATGAATGATGAAAGCAATCTTTCAACGAGTGCGGATGAGGATGCGGTTTCAACGAACGATCCGAATTTGCCACCAACGCAGGAAGGAGCGGCAGGCGAATCTTACCCTCCTGGGGATCTCCCCCATACAGAGGACGCGCCGCCTGATCCTGATTCTGAAATGCTTGCAGATCCCGATGCAGATCCTGATTTTGATCGGCAAGGTGCTGATACCGCGCCTGCGGAGAACGGATTGGACGAGCTGCGAGGTGAATTGAAGGCGCTGCAAAACGCATTGCGTGAGCGAGACGAAAGGCTGCTCCGCCTGGAGCGGATCGATCACGATTTTAACGAATTTGCACAGCTCTATCCCAACGTGGCGATCTCACAGCTCTCCGATGAGGTCTGGCGATCGGTAGAAAAAGGCAACTCGCTTGCGGCGGCTTATGCTTTGGCTGAACGCAGGCAGGCATTGCTGCAAAAGCAGGCACAACAAGCAAACGAAAGCAACCGCGCACGGTCTGCCGGTGCCTTGCACAACGCCGAAAGCTTGGAGTACTCTCCTGCCGAGGTGCGTGCCATGTCGGCACGTGAGGTGCGCGAAAACCTCCCAAAAATCATGCGATCCATGCAAAAATGGAAATAATTTAGAATAAGAATAATTTTTATTAAAAGAAAGGAATTAAAATTATGGCTAT
>JAZQYE010000217.1:0-1926 GCA_045633385.1 Eubacteriales bacterium
ATCGGACAAAAGATTGCCATTACCAAAATCGATGGTGGTCCCATCTTTCCAAATGACCCCGAAGCATTTTATTAACCCCACCCCCGCCGCTCTGCGGCGGGGGATTTTGTGTATCCAAAAAAGGGGGAGAGTCAAGTGCAAAATGCATTTGGAACTCCCCCCGATTTTATTCGATTAACCAAATATTGCGCCCAAGCCGCAATAAGAGAACACGGTCATGACCGCTGTTGCGATGATAACACCGAGAAGTGCGGCAACAAAGGACTTTTTGGGGTCCAGCTTCAATACCGAGGCGATCAGCGTTCCCGTCCATGCTCCCGTTCCCGGCAAGGGAACAGCCACAAACAGCACCACACCCCAATAAGAGTATTTTTCAATACTCCCCTTATGTTTTTCCACCTTGCGGTTCAGCCAAGCGGCGATCTTTGCAAAAAATTTGATACGGCTCTCTGCCATCCACCGCAAAATTGCGCGAATAAACAGCAGAATAAACGGAACGGGCAACAAATTGCCTGCCATGCTCAACAGCGCGGTCTGCCACCAAGGCATACCGAGACCCCAGCCGAGCGGCACCGCTCCGCGGCACTCGATGATGGGGAGCATAGAGCAAAAGAATACGCACAGCTCCTTACCCACCGTTTCTAAAAAGAATTGCTCGATTACGTCTGTCATTGCATCACTTGCTGCAAATTACAGTGCGCTGACAAGCTCCTCGGTATCCTTTGCAATCATCAATTCCTCGTTGGTGGGAATGACCAGCATACGAACCTTGGAGTTGGGAGTAGAGATATCTACCTCTGCTGCACCGCGAATTGCCTTTTCGTTGAGTTCTTCGTCAATTTCAACGCCCATAAACGCCAAATTCTTAGCTACTGCCGAGCGGTAGTTGGGGTTGTTTTCGCCAATGCCGCCTGCAAAGGTGATGGCATCAACACCGCCCATTGCTGCTGCAAAGGAGCCAATGTACTTGGTGAGCTGGTGAACGACCATCTTTTCAACGAGTTGGCAACGAGCATCGCCATTCTTTGCGCCCTCGCCAATGTCACGGTTGTCGCTAGTCTTTTGCGTAACGCCCAGCATACCGGACTTCTTGTTCATAATGGTGTCCACCTGATCGGCGGTGAGGTTCTCCTTCTTCATCAGGAGAGGAACGATCGCAGGGTCGATAGAACCGCAACGAGTACCCATCATAATACCCTCCAAAGGAGTCAGACCCATGGTGGTATCGTAGCACTTACCGTCCTTAACAGCCGCCAAGGAAGAACCATTGCCAAGGTGGCAGGTAACAACCTTGAGCCCCTCTGCGTTTGCGGGATCCTTACCCAGCATTGCAGCAGCTCTCATAGAAACGTAGCGGTGGCTGGTACCGTGGAAGCCGTAGCGACGAATGCGATACTTTTCGTAGTACTCGTAAGGCAGTGCATACATATATGCATAGTCGGGCATGGTTTGGTGGAAGCCGGTATCAAATACGGCTACCTGAGGTACGCCGGGCATGGTCTTTTCGCAAGCGCGAATACCCGTGAGGTTATGGGGGTTGTGCAAGGGGCCAAGCTCGCAGCACTCTTCGATAGCTGCGATGACCTTTTCGTCAATGATAACGGAGCCGGAGAACTTTTCGCCGCCGTGAAGCACGCGGTGACCGACTGCGGTGATTTCGGAAAGAGACCCGATTACGCCGTTCTCCTTGGAGGTCAAGGCCTCCAGAACGAGCTTAACTGCTGCTGCGTGATCCTGCATAAAGATGTCGATCTTGTAGTCCTCGCGACCATCGACCTTTTGCTTAAAGTTACCGCCCTCGATACCGATACGGTCCGCCTGACCCTTTGCCAAACCAGCCTCGTTATCCATATCGAACAACTGATACTTGATCGAAGAGCTACCTGCGTTGATAACCAAAATTTTCATTTGTTTTTCCTCCTGATA
>JAZQYE010000218.1:0-3319 GCA_045633385.1 Eubacteriales bacterium
TACGAATCAGCTGCACTACCCCTGTGCTACACCAGCAAAATTTACGAACAATATTATAACATATCTTTTTCAAAAAAGCAAGAGCTTTTTGAAAAAAACTTGCTTTTTATTGTGCCTGCTACACTCGGCGCTCTTTTTTTGTAAGTCTGCTTATAAAAAGCCGTCCGATCGAAGCCTTTGCCCGTGCCGTTTTTTGGGTGATGCGATGCGCGCTTGTTGGCGAGGGAAATGAGCGGGCGCGCCCGTTCTTTTTTGCGGTTTTCACGCATAGATTGGAAGGGAATATCAAAAAAGGTGGGGGACGGTATGAGAAATACGGATCATTCGGGCGGCAAGGGGCTTTGCGAGCGCGAGGTCGCTCTATCGCGTGCGACCTATGGAGCGAATCGCTATACTAAGCGCAAGCGACCCGGATTCTGGAGCTTTTTTGCGAAAAATCTGCGCGATCCCGTGATCAGGATCCTTCTGGTCGCGCTGGGGCTTCATATTTTGCTTTTGTTCCGCGACCCCGATTGGGTGGAAACGGCGGGAATCGCGATTTCTGTGGTGCTTGCCACGTTGATCTCCACGTTTTCCGAATATCGAAGCGAGAACGCCTTCGCGCGGCTTTTTGAAAGCTGCGGAGCGGAAAAATGTCGCGTGCGCCGCGAGGGGCGCGCGGGCTGGGCGTTGGTGCTCAAATACGAGGGCGAGACTGTTTACACCTGCAACGGAAAGCGGCATATCTCGGATAGCAGCAGCATTTTGCTATTGCCGCGCGGATGCTCCTATGAGTGGTGTTGTACCCGTTCGGGACATTTTTTAATCGTAGAATTTCAATGCGACGCGACGCACGAGGAAATCCTTTGCTTTGCCGTCAAGGAGAGCGATCGCTTTTTGCAGGATCTGCGCGCAATGGAGCAGCGTCTCCTGCTCAAACGCGGACTGTGGCGCGTGGCAAGCATCCGCGACGTGTACTCCGTTCTCTTGCGTCTTGTGGAGGAAAGCGATAAAAAGTACCTCCCCAACGGCAAAAAAGAAAAAATCGCCCCCGCGATCGAATATATTGCCACCCATTACACCAACACCGTTACAAACGATCAGCTGGCGCGCCTTTGCGGTGTATCAACCGTCTATTTCCGCAAGCTGTTTGAGCAGGTGTACGGCACCTCTCCCATTGCCTACGTGCAGGACCTACGCATCAAAAAAGCCATGGAAATGCTGGAAACCGATTACGGCAACATCGGCGACATTGCACTCTCACTTGGCTACAAGAGCATCTACGACTTTTCCAGAGCCTTTAAAAAACACACCTCCCTCTCCCCCTCGCGCTATCGGGCGCAACGCGGTGAAAAAAAGATTTTATGATTTTTGCACATTTCCCAAACCTTTTTCCACGCTTTTGTGTCATATAGTCAGGCGCCGAAAACACTCATGAGTTCAAAACAGAAAGGAGAATGCAAATTGCTCTACCGAGATCAAACGGATGAAACACTCGTTATGCTAACTCTGGCAGGAGAACAAGCCGCCTACGAGGCGTTGGTCCTGCGCTATCAAAGAGCCGTGACGGCATCGGCTTTGTCGGTTACGCACAATTCGTATATGGCAGAGGACGCCGCGCAGGATGCCTTTGTTACGGCTTGGATCAAGCTGGACACCCTGCAGCAGCCCGCAAAATTTGCCGTATGGGCTTGTCGCATCGCAAAAAACTGTGCACGCAATATAATTGCGCGTTACCGTAGCTTTTTGCCCTTGGAGGAGTTGGAAAATTTAGAGCTGACCGACGAACAAAATGAAAACCCGGCAGAGCTGTATGCAAGGGATGAAGAATCGCAAATGCTGCACCAAACCGTCAACGCTCTACCGCAAAAGGTGGGAACGGTCATTCGTCTTCACTACTTTGAGGGGCTCTCCGTATCGGAGATCGCAGAGAGGATGCATACCTCTGCGGGCACGGTCAAGTGGCAGCTTCACGACGGCAGAAAAAGGCTGAGAAAGGAGCTTTGCGCAATGAATGAAGCATGGAACGACACGTTGGTTCAACGTGTGATAAAAAAAGTGGAAGAATTAAAGCTATGGCAATATCAAAACAGTAAAAAAGGATTTGAAACGGTTTACGGAGACGTCCTTGCCGAGGTGGAGGAGCTCCCCGAATCGCAAACCAAAAACCACGCTCTGGCAGACGTGCTGCTGCGCGGCTGGTGGTGGATTCCCGGAAAAAAGAACGATGCTCTGTTTGAGCGCATTAAAAAAGCCGCCGAGCTTGGAAAAAACGACGATGCGATGGTATTTATCGTCTCACGTGAGGACGACAAGCTATACGGAAAAGCGCGGTTGGAATGGATCCGCGACAAGCAGATCCCCCGATTGCGTGAGCTCGGCTTTGTGAAAGCATTGGCGCACGAATGGTTTTGGCTCGGTCGCGCGTTGTGCGAGGAACAGGATTTTGAAAAGGGATACGAAGCGTACCGCGAGGTACTTCGGCTATTGCCTCCCCACGCGCAATATCACGCTTGGGCTCGTGCGGCATTGGAGCAGGAACAGCTATACGAGCAGTATTCAAAAAAGGATCTCAAGGCATACCGCATTCTGGCAAATGCAGAGGAATACCACTTACCGAACGGTCAACCTCGCCGCTATCAACGAACGTGGGTCAGCCGTGGCCGTCTGGATTCCTTTGAGCACGACGATGACCTGATCCTTTACAATGCGTCTCTGTGCGACGGTGCTTTTACCGATGCACTTGCGCTTGGAGAAACCAAGGTCGGTTCCGACGGTACAACGCTGACCTTTGCCGCAGAACAAGAAACGGTACAAACACCCGCAGGATGCTTTGAGGGCTGTCAGATGTGGATCACACGCCACCGCAGAAGCACCTGCCGCACGTGGTTCAAGGAAGGTGTCGGCATCGTCCGTCAAGAAAGACGCGATAACGGATGTACCTCACTCAGAGTGCTCAAACGCTACGACGTCAACGGTGACGGACTGCTTCCCCTCTCTCCCGGTAACACCTGGGAATACACCTTTGACCACAAGGAGGACGTGTTGCATCTCGTCAACCGCATTACCGTAGTGGGATGCGCGGAAGACGCCGTCAGCATTGCGCAAGTGGTAACGGCAGAGCGTTTGCGCTATGATGAGGACGCATGGTTGGATATGATCGACCGCATCCGCACCGAATATTGGAATCGCGATGAGAAAGGAAACGAACACATCTGCGACGTATCGGATGCCTGCGCACGCGCCGAGGAGCTGGCACAAACGCCCATGCAAAAGGCGCATACGCGTACTGCGTGCGCCGTTGCACGCAGGATCATGGAGACCGATCCCAAATTCAACC
>JAZQYE010000219.1:0-1631 GCA_045633385.1 Eubacteriales bacterium
TTCGATCTTCATTTCCTCACCGTCCTTTACAATCTTATTATAGCACAATTTATCAAAAAAAGAAAGCCCCTTTTTGCAAACGGTCTTTCTTTTGATATAAGCGGCAAAAGCGCACCGCTCGGGTTTATTTTTTACTGCGCAGGCTGAACTTGGATTCGGTGCCGCTGATCAGGCGTTTGATGTTTGCATGGTGACGAACGACGACCAAGATCCCCGCAATTGCCATGGCACCAAGCGCAAACCAATCTCTGCCCCCCAAGACGAACAGCGCAACGGGAAACAGTACGGCAAAGCTCATGGAAGCGACCGACATAAAACGAATGGTAAAAAGAACGACCAAAAAGATGCCGAAGCAGATCAATGCCGCTCTCCAATCAACGAACCAAACGCCAGAGAGGAATGCAAGCACTGCCTTGCCCCCCTTAAAGCCGTACCACAACGGGAAGGAGTGACCCAGCATACAAGAAAGCAGAGCCACAGCCGCGCCGAGCTGAGGTGCCTCGAACAGATTCCCCATGACAAGACGCGCGGCAAGCACGGGTAAGATCGTTTTGCAAATATCGATCGCCATGACCGCAAAGGTTGCGGGGGCAAAGCCGTGCAAGCGTTTAAAGTTGGTAAAGCCGGGATTTTTGCTTCCCAATTGGCGAATGTCCTCGTGATAAACGAGACGGGAAAGAATGATCGCTCCGTTGATGCCTCCAAGCAGGTAGGCGGCGAGTGCAAAAATTGCGCAATACAAATACATGATGATAGTTCCTTTCCTAAAACAGTTATAATGATGCGTTATCGATCAAAAAAGCTCTGTCGCGTTTGGCGAATGCGCACCGTGTACATGGTCGTCCAAAAGTTGGTAATGCCAACCAAGCCCATTGCAACGCCCATCCACACGCGCACGTCCATTTCGTGATATGCCAACACGATCAAGACTATACCGGCCGCGATCTCGATCAATGCCGAGAGAAGCACCAAGTACCACTTATGAATGCCAAAGCGTTGCCCTTCCAGCGCCATTTGCGATTTGTTACCGCCATCCAACAGCGTGAGCACCGAGATCGCCGTGGGCAAAAGCACCGAGAGCTGTACCGGATTGATGATGAGCAGAATGCCGAAAATGACGTTGAAGATGCCTAACGCAAAATCCAATTGGAATGCCAGGCGGTACATATCGTTGGAAAAATAACCGTAAATACCGGCAACACCGATCAAGATACTTGCACTGCCTACCAAGACGTTGCGAAAAGAGCCTGAGTTTTCAAAATCCGGAACGAAGATAAGCAACAGCCCAGCAACGAAAAAGATCACCGCCGAGCAAAGATGCACGATCTTTGCGCTCTTTACGATAGTTTCATTTGTTTTTACGTTAAAATGCTCGTTCATTTATTCTCTCCTCCTGCCAACGGGCTTTTTGCCCCTTGCTGTAAAACGCGTGTCAACTCTCCGTGAAATAAAACCTTTAACCGCTCGATCGCCGTCATAAGCTGTTCCTCGTCAAATTCTTTTTTGGGATCGGTGATCCATCGCATCATCGTTCCCACAATGGCTTCCTCATATAGCGTGCAGATCAATTGCAGATCCTCCCGCGCCACGCGCACGTCTTGAGCGGTGCGGCAAATGCAATCGAAGAGCGG
>JAZQYE010000220.1:0-14500 GCA_045633385.1 Eubacteriales bacterium
AGAATGATGCGGTCAAAATCAATATACTGCCCCTCGATCAAACGAGAGAAGAAGATCATGCTGCCAATATTGAACACAATATTCTTACGCGACATATAAATACGAACGCTCTCTCTTTCGTCATCCTTGAGGAGCTTGAACAGCTCGTTGACCGTTTTGGTAGGAATGATGAAGGAGAATTTCAGCTCGGACGCGTCCTCGTTCTTGTTTTCGATATCCGCCTCAAACGAGCACTTTGCCAGCTTGTAGCTATCGCAGGAAACGGCAAGGATCTTGTCGTTGCTAATGCGGAAATAACAGCCGTTGAGAACGGGGCGCTGGTCGTTGGATGCCATTGCATACATGACCTTGGAGAGCATATTTTTGAGCACCGATTGACCGATCACAAATCCATCCTCTGTTACAAGGCGCGGAATGGTGGGGTAATCGGATGCGGGCAGTGCAGTCATTTTGTGATTGGACTTGCCGCTGGAAATGCAGACCTGCATGGTATCGTTGATGGTAAGGGTGATAAAATCACCTTCCATTACGCGCAACGTCTGAACGAACTTTTGTGCGTTGATAATGGCAGCACCCGACTCCTCGACCTGTGCCTCGACCGTAATGCGCATACCCTTTTCCAAATCAAAGGTGGTCATAACACAATTGCCGTTTTCGTTAGCTTCCATTAAAATACCTTCTGCGGCAGAAAGAGTGGACTTGCCCGATACGGCACACATCAAGGGGGCTACGGCATCGCTGATGGACTGTCTGTTAAAAATAATTTTCATGGCTTACGTTCCTTTCCGATCTGCGCTTGCGCTTGTGTTTGTTCACCCGCGAAGCGGTATGTAAAGATAAATAGAATACTTTATTTTTAGTAGTATCAGTAGTAGTGGCTGCGGAAACTGTGGATAAGTGAAAAAAGCCTTGCCACAACTCACTTTTTTGTTTTGGGAAGAATGGGGAAAAGATGGGAAAATTTGTTTGACGGCTGTGGATTTGTGTCACACACAAGCCGCTGAAAAACACTTTTTTTCTCTTTCTGATGCTCTCGTTATTTCGGGTTTTGAAAAAGGGGTTCATTTTTTCTGTTTTCCACATCCCATCTTTTTGAAAATAGTGGTGGAAAAGTGGAAAAATATCGAATTTCGTCGCCTTTTGTCGATCGTTTTCCACACCCGTGACACTCCTTGTTGTCAACACCTAAAAATTCAATTCCCACCTCGCAAAATTCTTTTTTATCCACACCCTCTTTATGAATTTTAATACCTCTTTCCACCATCTTTTCCACAGGTGTGGAAAACTGTGTGGAAAACTGTTGGAAAGTTGTGGGAAAAGGGATTTTTTGAAGGGAAACTTTATAAAGAGGTGATAAAGGAGATAAAAAGGGGTGTAAAATTTACTTGTCGGAAATATCTTTTCTCAAATCGCTGATCTCGGCGGCGAAGACGGGATCTTCTATCACCTTGGTTTCGATGAGGCGATGAGAGGAGATGATGGTAGAGTGATCTCTTTCAAAAATTTTTGCAATGTTGGGGAAGGACATTTCGGTCAACTCGCGGATGAGGTAAATGGTGATGTGGCGCGTGTTGGCAATATCCTTGTTGCGTTTGTTACCGGTCAAGCTCTCTTTAGAGATACCGTACTTGTTGTAAACAGAGTTGAATATCTTATCCACCGTTACGCTGACAGGCTCTGCACCGCCCAACAGCTCGGAAATACACTCGTGTGCCAATTCCATGGTGATCTCTTTGCCCGAAAGGAAGCTGAGCGCACCCAGCTTTTTGATTGCTCCCTCAATTTGTCGAATATTGGAGCGCAGGTTTTCGCCAAGGAAGGTGAGAACCTCGTCGGGAATGGATACGTTTACCTGCTCTGCCTTCTTTTTGATAATGGCGATACGCAATTCGAGATCCGGCGGCTCGATGTCCGCAATCAGACCCCACTCAAAGCGAGAGGTTAAGCGATCCTCCAGCGTTTTGATATCACGCGGCGGACGGTCGGAGGTGAGAATGATCTGCTTTTTTTCATCGTATAGCGCGTTAAAGGTGTGGAAGAACTCCTCCTGCGTAGAGGTCTTACCTGCAATAAACTGAATATCGTCGATGAGAAGAACGTCGCAATTGCGGTACTTATCGTGAAACTCTGCCATGTTTTTGTTTGCAAGGCAGGCAATCATCTGGTTGGTAAAATCTTCGCCGCGCGTGTAGATGATTTTAATATTGGGGTTGTTTTGCTTCATGCGGTTGATGGTAGCGTGCATCAGGTGCGTTTTGCCAAGACCGCTGTTGCCGTAAATAAAGAGAGGATTGTAGGTAGAAAGTGCCGACTTGGTATCGGACTCGTAATTGGCAGGGCTGTTTGCTACCGCATAGCAAGCCGCGTGCGCAAATTTGTTGGTGCTGCCTACGATAAAGTTTTCAAAGGTGTATTCAAAATTGTATTCAGGCAAGCCGGAAGAGATCTTTTTTTGCTCGGGCTTTTCTTTTTCGGGCAGTCCCACGATCTTGCTTGCAACCTGGTCGGCAGAGGACGCCGAGCCCGTAAAGTTGAGGTTGACTCGCACCTCAAAGCCAAGGAGCTGGCAGAACTTTTCCTGAATAGAGGAAAGATAACGGTCGCGAATGATCTTGAATTTAAACTCCGAGGAGACTCCCATAGAAATCGTAAATTCCGAGGAAGTACTTTGATCGGAGGAGGTATCTTGGAATGAAATGATCTTAACGTCTCCAAACCAAAGCTCGATCGACGATTCGGAAAGATCGGAACGGAAGGATTCCTTGACCATGTTCCATATTTCGTTGATTTCTTCAATGTAGCTCTGAGAGGGCATTTTAAATCTCCTTTCGTTTTTGTGTTCGCGCGCGCACATACGTATATATAATATAATTATATCATAAAATAATATAAAATACAACAAAAAGACACTCGCTTTTGAAAAAATTTACAAATAATTAAAATATAGATGTAAATAATAAGGATTGACAAACCTCTAAAAAGAGTCTATAATAGAAAAGCATAAGGTTTAAGAAATTTGTTTTCTGCAAACAACTATTTGAGAGAGGGAGCTGTACATTCCCGTTCAGTATTCCATGTAAATGAGATAAAAGTTTTGAAGGGGTTAGTGGGAACTTTTGAAAAAGTTCCCCTTAAAAAATTCCCCTCAAGAAAGGAGAAACGATGCGATTACATTATGAGATAAAAGGCATGAGCTGTGCGGCGTGCGTTGGGCACGTAGAGAGAGCTATCAAAAGTGTGACGAGCGAGAGCGACGAGATCAGCGTTTCGTTGCTGACCAACTCTGTAACGGTAGTAACGAGTGACGACAACGACGAAGCGGCGATGTGTGAAAGCATGGCGGCGGCGGTTGCACGAGCGGGATATACACTCGTGACGGAAGGTACAAAAAAGGGCGCGGAGAACAAAGAAGCAGGAAAAAGAATCAACGTGTTGATTGTATCGGCAGTTTTTACGGTAGCGGTCATGATTTTGGCGATGGGTCACATGATCGACATTCCTCTGCCCTCGTTTTTGACGGGCGCGGAAAACGCACTCAGAATGGCAATCGCGCAAGCGGTGTTGACAATCCCCGTGTTGGTACTCAACCGCAAATTTTTCGTGAGTGGAATGAGAGCACTTCTGCACCGTTCTCCCAATATGGATTCATTGATCGCAGTAGGCTCGGGCGCGGCGTTCGCGTACGGAACGTTTGCCATTGTGATGATGGCAACCGCAAAGGACGTAAGTGTTGTGCATCAATATTTGAATGACCTCTATTTTGAATCCGCAGCGATGATCTTGACGCTGGTCTCGTTTGGCAAGCTGTTGGAGTCGCGCGCCAAGGATAAAGCATCCGATGCCGTGTACGCGCTGGCAAAAATGGCACCCAAATTTGCTTCTGTTATTCGGGACGGAGCAGAAAAAACGATACCCGTAGAGCAAATATGCACGGGTGACGAGGTCATCATTCGCACGGGCGAATGGATCCCCGTGGACGGAACGGTCATTCGCGGAAGCGGTAGCACCGACGAATCTGCCATTACGGGTGAGAGTATGCCGATTGAAAAAGAGGTCGGCTCTTCCGTGTGTGCCGCTTCGGTGCTCACAAACGGTTCGATTACCATTCGCGCCGAGCAGGTGGGAGAGGATACTTCTCTTTCCCGTATCATTCGTTTATTGGAGGATGCCGCATCCTCCAAAGCTCCCATCGCACGCGTGGCAGACCGCGTCAGCGCGGTGTTCGTTCCGTGTGTCATGATCATCTCGCTGATCACCTTTGCGACGTGGATGATAGCGACCCAACATGCCGAGCAAGCGTTGCGCTCCGCCATTGCCGTGCTGGTCATTTCCTGCCCTTGCGCACTTGGTCTGGCAACGCCTACGGCGATTACGGTAGGCATTGGACGCGGTGCAAAATGCGGCGTTCTCTTTCGCTCTGCCGAGTCACTCGAAAAGCTTTGTGCGGTGCAAACGGTGGTGTTTGACAAAACGGGAACGCTGACCGAGGGCAAGCCTGCTGTGACCGACGTTTACGCCTACGGCACAGACCTGAAACGGGTTCTCAAGGCGGCGGCTTCGGTGGAATCACTCTCCTCACACCCCTTGGCACGCGCCGTTGGCGCGGCAAACGAGCTGTTGGCTGGCGAGTCGCTGTTTGAGGTCACCGATTTTCAAAACCTGACGGGTGTGGGCGCGTGCGGCGTGGTTGACGGCGTGCGGTGCAAGATCGGCAAGCCTGATGCTTCTTTGTTGCAGTCCTATTCCGATCCGACGGACGATGTCAAAGATTCGGAGACGGTGTTGGGAATGACCCTCTGCCGCCGTGAGAGCACCGCCTGCTTTGCCGCCGATTTTCGGGCGTTGGAGAAGGACGGAAAAACGGTTGCGGCAATCACCTTTGACGGCGTTCCCGTAGGCATTCTGGCGTTTGCAGACCGCTTGCGCCCCGACTCGGTCGCCGCCGCAGAGGTGCTGAAAAACGCCTCTGTGCGTTGTTTGATGCTGACGGGTGACAACGAGCAAACGGCATCTTTTATCGCTTCACAAGCGAAATTAGACGGCTTTTACGCAGGGCTGTTGCCCGAGGATAAAGAAAGGATCGTGGGTGAGCTATCACAGTCCGGCGGTTGCGCCATGGTGGGGGACGGCATCAACGATGCCCCTGCACTGCTTCGTGCCGACGTCGGTG
This sequence comes from Eubacteriales bacterium, assembly GCA_045633385.1. Taxonomy (GTDB): domain Bacteria; phylum Bacillota; class Clostridia; order Oscillospirales; family CAG-272; genus UMGS1865. The sequence continues at coordinate 5,171 of JAZQYE010000220.1, forward strand.
TTGCCGTGGGCGCAGGAACGGAGGTCGCCATCGATTGCGCCGACGTTGTTCTCGCAGGTAGTTCCCTTGTCGGTGTGTGCGATGCGCTCCTTTTGAGCCGCGCCACCGTGCGCATCATCAAGCAGAATTTGTTTTGGGCGTTGTTTTATAACGTGATCTGTATTCCAATCGCGGCAGGCGTTTTTTATCCCCTGCTCGGTTGGCAGCTCAGCCCCATGCTCGCATCGGCGGCAATGAGCTTTTCGTCGGTGTGCGTCGTTACAAACGCCCTGCGATTGCGTTCCGTTCCCCTTTCGCACAAAAAGGGCAAAGCGGAAGAAAATGAAAAAACCAGAGAAAAAGGAGAAAAGAAAATGTTTGGAAAAAAAGAGATCGTTACCTATACCCTCTCGGTAGAGGGCATGATGTGCCAGCACTGCGTGGCACACGTCAAAAAAGCCCTGGAGGACGTAAAGGGAGTCGTCGGCGTATCCGTTGACCTTGATGCCAAGTCCGCTGTTGTACAAGCCGACAGCCGCGTCTCCAAAGATACCCTCACCAAAGCCGTTACCTCCGCAGGGTACACTTGTGAATAAGAGTTGAGAGGTTTGGTAATTTTTGCAGAGGTTTTTATGGGAGGGACTTTTTTTGAAAAAAGACCCTCCCATACTCTCCCCAAAACTTTTAATACGTTATAGGGATAACTAAAAGGGAACTTTTTGTTCCCTTTCTTTTGTTTTGGGTAAAGATTTGTTTCCTCTCTCCAACGATTCTGTGCTTTGAAGTTCAAAGTCTTTGCCCAAAACAAAAGAACGGGAGCTGAACACTCCCGTTTAATTTTTTTTACAAATGCGACAAAAGCTCTTGGAGGTGTTGGAATCTTCTTGTAGAAGGGTCTGACAAAAAATTCCAAAAAATACTGACAAAAAACGCTTAAAATTTTAACATACCCAACAAGGGAGCAGGCGTACGTATAGGACGAGGGCGTGGGACGGGAGGAAGGAGGCGTCGAGGTGTTGCTTACGGCGAATGGGAATGGAGAGATTCCACCCGTTTTCGTCCTCGGTGGAGGAATAGTCGGCAAAGCAGGGCAAGGAACGCAGATCCTCCGAAAGGGGGGATACGGAATCGCTCGATTTTGGTGATAGCGGATCGCTTGCCTTTTGCGTGATGAAAAGATCGTACTCGTCGAAAAGACTCATGCGATCCAATAAAAGACCTTGCGCGGAGGAGTCGTGCAGACCGCTGTCGCCGTGCACGTTGATTCTGCCGCTGTGACGGCGGCGACGTAAAAAGGTGCACAAAAGGTAGGCACAAAGCGTTTGCGCCTCACGACTGTTCAAATAGACGTTGTGCGGCGGAACGGATACCTCGTGCAAGCGACAGCCAACAAAATGGGCAACGGTCAGCAAAAGCGTCAGGGCATTGGTGGGCACGGAATTGCCGAATAGCAGTGACGTGTGTGCAAAAAGCCCCTGCAAACGATCCTCGCGCTCCTCGTCCAACCCAAAACGGCGCACAAGATGCGAGGCGGTCGCTTCATATTCGTCTGCTTCGTCGGATTGTCGCTCTGCCAATTCGAACAGCGGCTTGACGATCTCGTACGGCTCTTTGACCCAAACGGACAAAAGGAGCTTTGCCTGCGCGTACCACGTGCCAAACAGCAACAGCGTGCCGCCGCCGTGCGAAAGAAGAAGCACTTTTTCTTCTCTTTCGGTAAACGCGCGTAACAGTTCGGCGCGTGAATCTCTGTTCTGCATGGCAAAAAAGCCTGCAAGGACGGAAGCCGCCCCTTGCTCGGCGTGACTTTGCGCAACGACGTTCCAATCGATTGCGGCGTGCACGACGGCGCATTCTTCATAAAGCAGGCGGCAGGGCGAATGATCCTTCTCGTTATAAAACTTGGAAGTGGGAACGTAGCTTTGAATATAGGAGTTCTTCATAGATCTGTTTTGATCGGTTTGGTACCTTTCGTTAGGGTGAAAAGACGTTAAAAAACGATGTGGCGCACGCGGTGCAGGGCAATTTTTTGATAGGTGCCGTCCAAGCATCCTACCGTAAAGACCGTATCACGGTTGTAAAAAACGTCGGTTGCGCCGTTGGTGTAGGTGACGAGCAGCTTGTCGCGCAGCTTGAGAGGCTGACGCTCCACGCTCATGTAGGAAATGCAGGTGGTATCTACGCGCACGATCGCGCCGTCGGTAGTGTCGCAGTCAAAAAAGCAATCGGCAAGAATGCCCTTGCAAAACTCGCTGTCGCGGCTGTAAAAGCGCGTGCAATGCAGAATTTGGGAGGGATCGAGAAAAGCATCTCTCTTGCCCTCTTTTTTTACAGTCTCCTTGATAAACTGTACCGCCTTTTGCGCCGTGACCAGCGCCACTCCCTCCATTTGCTCGGGAAGGTTGAGCTTGCAGTCGGGCTCGGCAAAAATGACCATGCCGTAAATTTTGCAATCGAGCTTGTAAAAGGCGCGCATTTTTTCGATGAATTGGTTGGTGGTTCCGACAGGGCTTTTGAGCGTTTTATGCACACCGTTCTCTTTGTTTTGGTAAAAATCGCCCTTTTCACAGCCGATCTCACCCTTCCAATTTTTTACCTCGATTACAAACGGTACGTTTTTGTAAATGACCATCAGATCCTTTTCGAGATAGAGCTTTTTGTGTGGAACGAGCACGTTGCGAATAACGCAGTCAAAGCTGTTACAAAGCAGGCGATAGATCAGCTCCTCGCCGTCTGCGCCAAAGCGTTCTATCTCCTCCAAGGGGGGCAGGTGTGCCGCCCTTGCGCGGTTCCACATCGTTTTGACAAGTTGACTCATGCACAGCATCCTTTCTTGTTTGATCCACTACAGTATATCATAAAAACGCGCGTTCGTCAAGGGGGAACCGGGGGAATGCGCCGCGTCAGCGCACGATGTAATACATCAGATAGCGGTCGGGGCGCTCCTTTGCGTAGCGCGAAAGCTTCATGTAGGCAAAGGAGTCCTCCAGATTGGTGCGCTCCATGATCTCGGTCAGGCGAGCGGCGCGAATATCCTGGGCAAGTGCATCGGTCAGCGCGGCTCTTGCGGCATCGTCCTCGGTGCGCACGACGGTGAGGTAACGAATGGAAAGATGCTCCCGTGCAATGCGCGCGCGGACGTCATCGTTCTCTGCCGCCTGCTCCGCTTTTTCAAACAGCGCGTTGCAACGCTCGATCAGCTCGTCGGAAAGATACTCCGCGTCGGGGTGATCGTAAAGCGTCATTCGTTTGCCCTTGACGGCTTTGGTCAACAGCGAGATGATCTCACGTACAAAGGGCGCACCCTTGCCGTACACGCCCTCGGTGAACTCGTCAATGAGTGCGTCAACGTCGGCGTTGACGTTCCAGAGCAGGTGCGAGATGAGATAGACCTTGAGATCGTCCATTGCCGCGCCGCCGCCGTAGGAGAAGTTGCCTTGCTGAAGCATACCCTTGACGCCGTGGCGACGGTACCAGCGAATGTTTTCTGCCATGGTGTAAAAATTGGGGAACGGTTGTAAATAGTTGTGAAAATTCACCGCGTAATCCCAAATATAGAGGCGATCGCAGATCTGCGACCACTCGCGCACGTTGTTTAAAAATTCGGCACACGCACCGTCCGGCTTGCGTGCGGCAAGTACCTCCAACGGGTCGCCCCACTCGCATTCAATGTCGCACAGACGAACGATGACGTTGCGGTGCGGCTTGACGTATTTGGGCGCAATGCGGGAATACTGATAAGCAAAGGTGTGGAGCAACACGTCGGGGTGGTCTGCCTCGATCTCTTGTGCAATGCGGTTGACAAAGCGAATGATACTGCCGGCAGGCGTACCGCCCTCCTCGCCGTCAATGCGACTGCAATCGGGGCATTGGCACCACGCCTGTTTATCGTTTTGCGCCACCGAGAACACGCGGCATTCGGGGTGTTGCGCGATCCATTCCCGTACCTGCGCCAGCGCAATATTTTGTACGTCGGGATTGGAGAGGCAGAGCTGTAAGGGCGTGCGCTCCCCCTGCCACAAGGCGTAGTATTCGGGGTGTGTATCAAAATAACGCTTGGGAGGAACGAGATCGTCAAAGGAGTGGTGGCAGTTGAAGAACTTGAAGCTTCCGCCTTTTTCTGCCGAGAGATCGCCCAGTGTGGTGTTCAAGCGGTTCTTGGCGCAAAAGGCACCGTCAAAGCCAAAGCGAAAATAGGGGTCGCGGTATTCAAAAGCCGGCACCTCACAAATATCAAGCGCGGGGATCTTCAATTCATCGACGTGATCGATGCGCTCCACATCCTTGGTAAAAGCGCGAAAACCGAGAAAACGCCGCAAAAACTCATACACGCCGTACAACGTTCCGCGTGGGGTGTTGCCCGTAATGAGCAGATCCTCGCCTGCTGTGCGGATCAAAAAACCCTCCTCGCCAAGTGCGGCAAGCTCCTCGTCGCTGACCATCTCATGCCCGTTTCGGGTGTCGGCACCGATCAGGATCTCTGCTGAGCGGCGCGGGCAACGATCCGAAAAATAAGGGATAAACGTACCCGTAGCCTCGTAAATATAATGCTGGAGCTGTGAGGCGGCGTAGCGGTCGCAGGGGGTAGAAAAATTAGCCCCCACGATGTGATAATTGCATACGCCCTGCGAAATAATGGAAAGCTCTTTCATTTGCCTGTCTCCTTTTTGGCGGCGAGTGCCGCACGAATATCAAAGTTGTTTTCCTCCAAAAGCTTCTCTGCCTCTGCGGCATTTGCACCGCAAAGGTCGCTGACGATGCGGATCATACGCGCACGGAGCTTGACGTTGGAGGGGCGCAGATTGATCATCACGTTCTCGTAAACGTAACCCAAGCGGATCATTACCGAGGTGGAGATCATGTTCAGGATCATCTTGTGCGCGCTACCTGCCTTCATACGGGTAGAGCCTGCAATGACCTCTGCGCCCGTGTCGGGGTGAATGCCGATGTCCGCGATCTGCTCGATGGGGCAGTTTTCGTTGCAGGAGAGCGCAATGCAAAGCGCGCCCGACTCTTTTGCGTAGCGGAGCGCACCCAGCACGTAAGCCGCGCCGCCCGCTACCGAAATGCCCACCACGCTGTCGCGCTCGGTCAGTTCAAAGGCACGCAGGTCTTGTCTGCCAAGAGTGTCGGAGTCCTCCGCCCCCTCCACGGCACGGCGGAGCGCACCGTCACCGCCCGCAATGATGCCAACGACCTGTTCGGGGGAGACCCCAAAGGTGGGGGGACACTCCGAGGCGTCCAAAACGCCGAGGCGCCCCGACGTTCCGCAACCAACGTAAAACAGTCTGCCGCCTCTTTGCATTCTCTCCGTAATGGCATCTACCGCTTGCGCGATGCGTGCGGTCTCGGATTCAATAGCATCGACCGCGCGGCGGTTTTCTTTTTGTATCAGGGCAATCATTTCGGCACTCGACATTTGATCGATGTGCATGGTTGCCGCGTTTCGTTCCTCTGTTTTTAACATACGTTCTGTCCTTTCATTCGTACCAACGGCGTTTTAGGCTTTTTGCTCTGCTTGCAGACCTGCGCGGAAGAGTGCGCCCTGTACCATGCTCTCGTTGCAAACGCGCACGCAAAAACGCGCGTCATCAAGACTTGCACAGATCTTGGGGAGCAGGATATCCCGATACGCCGTCAAGCCGCCGCAAAGCACGACGGGAATGCAGAGCGCGTCGCCAAACCGCTTGCCCGTGTTGCGGATCAGGCTTGCAACGCCTTCCACGTGCTTTTGTAGGATCGCCGCGGCAACGCCATCGCCTGCCGCATACGCCTCAAATACCAGGGGCGCGTAAGAGGCAAGCGTCTTTTTTCCATTCTGATAAAAATGGGAGAGGCTGTCGATCACGTGCTCGGTGGCGCATTTTTTGAGGACAAGGCTTGTGATCAGCGTTGCCTCGCCGCTTCCGTCCTCCTCCTGCAAAGCCGCCAAAACGCCGTCACGTCCAATGGAAAAGCCACTGCCCGGATCTCCGAAAAAGTGACCGTACCCGCCAAACCGACGGGAAACGCCGCCCTGCTGGGAAAAGGCGATCACGCCCGTGCCGAGAATGACGACGATGCCATCTTTTGCTCCAAGACCTGCCGCCACCGCGTTTTCGCCGTCGCTACCGTTATCTGCCGCGCCAAAGGCATAGCTCTCCAAAAAGGCGCGGATCTGCTCGCGGTGATTGCCGCTGATGCCGCCCGCAAGCCCTGCAAAGACCGAGATCTGATGCGGCGGAATCGTGCGGCACACGCGTCGAATGCCGCTTTCCAGCACCTCGCAGGTCACGTTCAAGCCGACGTCGGTGGGATTACTGCCGCCAAGAATCACCTGCTCCAACACTCTGCCGTCGGCATCTGTCAACACGAACTCGGTCTTGGTTCCACCGCCGTCAATGCCAAGGTAATATTGAATATTGGCTGTTTCGGTCATCAATTCGTCAATGCTCGTGCGCAGACAGGAGGCAAGCAGGGGCAGTACCGCCGAGGGCGGCAATGCCTGACCGCTCTCCCACTTGCTGACCGATTTTTCGGAGTAGCCGATCAGCTTGCCAAGCTCCGTTTGCGTCAGTCCGATCGAGCGGCGACGCTCCCGCATATTTTGTGCTACGATTGCTGTATAGTTCTTCAAGGTTTGATACTCCTTTTGTTTGGTAGCTCTATTTTACTACATTTCGTTCTGTTTTGCAACCGCTAATTGATGGATTTTTCAAAAAAATTCTACATTTTGTGGAGTTTGCAAGGCGATGGCGTTGAGGTGTGTGCGAACAAAGGTTTTTCGATCTTTTTAAAAATAAAATATTGCACCAATTTTTTTGTTTTTTACTTGACACGGGGGCAAATAACGGGTATAATCATCTTACGGGCAAGATGCCCCAACGCTTTTTGATGTGAGGTGCACCATCATGTTTGATAAGCAATTCGTTACGTACGAGCAGTTTGGCGCAAAAGGAGACGGCAAAACAGACGATATGCTCGCCATTGTAGCCGCCCACGAGTACGCCAATGCCAACGGTCTTGACGTCAGGGCAAACGACAACGCCACCTATTATATCGGTGGCAAGGACGTCACCGCCGTTATTACCACCAATACCGATTTCGGAAAAGCAAGATTTATCATTGACGACGTTACAATCGAAAACATCGGTCAATCGATCTTCCGCGTGATCTCAACCGCTCCCAAATATACCCCCGACGTCAAATCCCTCTGCCGCAACCAAAAAAAGGTGGATTTTCCTCATGAGGGCATGACCTACGTTCAGGTCGCAACCAATCAAAAAAAGGTGTATATTCGCAAGGGGCTGAATATGAACCACGGCTCCAACGCCTCCGATTCTTTTGTGGTGGATGCCGAGGGCAACGTACACGGCGACATCAATTGGGACTATGAAACGATCTCTTTTGCCGAGGCTTTTTCTGTTGATGATACCCCTATCGTGATCCGCGGCGGCATTTTTACCACCATTGCAAACCAATGGGTCTCCAAATACGATTACCACTCCCGAAACTTTTATATCACACGCTCCAACGTCACCGTGCAGGATATGACGCATCTGGTGGAGGGCGAGCTCGATCACGGCGCTCCCTACGGCGGCTTTTTGGCGGTGGGGCACTCCTACAACGTCACCATTCGAGATTGTCTCCTCACGCCGCACAAGATCTACAAGACGCAAAGCAAGATCCCGGGTCAGCTCGTCGAAATGGGCTCTTACGACCTGTGCTTTAACAATACCATCGGTATGCATCTGATCAATATCACGCAAACGAGAGATATTATGGACGCGACCTATTGGGGCTTGATGTGCTCGAATTTTTGCAAGGATATGCACCTGGAGGACTGCATCATGTCTCGCTTTGATGCGCATTGCGGCGTGACAGACGGCTCGGTAAAGAACTGCACGCTGGGACACATGGGCTTGAACCTGATCGGCTTTGGTAATTTTACCGTTGAAAACAGCCGCATTTGCGGATATAGCTTTATCAACTTTCGCGATGATTACGGTTCGTTCTTCCACGGCACGCTCACCATTCGCAACTGCGAGTGGTTACCCCGATACGGCGGCTGGCGTACCATGTCCTTCTTTAACGCACGCAATACGGGAGACCACTACTTTGGCTACGATTGCGGGCTGCCCGAGAAGATCATCATTGAAGGCGTGACCATCAAGGACGAGAATATCGTCTCCGATGACCTGACCTATTACGTCTTCCCAAACTACGATAACGACTTTGCCCCCGACAAACCTTACCCCTACGGTACTCCCAAGCAAACGAGCATCGGCGTTACCTCCAACGCCGGCAGAAAAGTCCTTCCCTTTGAACACCCCGAGCAGTACCCCACCCTTGCAGACTTGATCATTGAATAACGAACCGAGAAAAAACAAACAACGGTGCGCTCCTTAACGATAGGAATGCACCGTTTTTGTCTTGTTACGGGAGTGAACACTCCCGTTTAATCTTTTTTATAAATGCGACAAAAGCTCTTGGAGGTGTCGGAATCTTCTCGCAGAAGGTTCTGACAAAAATACCAAACTCAGCGCAGGGCTTTTAGAATTTCGGACTCTGCGAAGTGCAGATCGAAGCAGTTGTTTTTGAGCGTTGCGTGTCGCATATCGAGGTAGCATTGGCGGAAGACGCTCATATTGCGCAGGTAGGTTGCTTGCGAGGCAGGAAAGCGCACCTGCTCGGCAAAGAGCATCAAGCGTTCTCTTTGCTCGATCAAGCGATCTAGCTCTGCGACTGCCTTTTCCACCGTTAAAGTTCCCTTGCGTTGTGCATCACGCAAGCGCCAGAGCGTGAGGTATTCGTCCGCCAATTCGCAGTAGTGCTTTGCCGTTAACAGCCATACGTCATTGAAAAAGCCTGTGTCGCGGCTCTCTTTTTCAAAGAATTTGATTGCTTTTTTAGAGTTTATCAATAAGCGGCGTAAATAGGACTTGTACGCGCGCGGATTTTGATCGATCACACTCTCAAAAACAGATGCAGGGAAGGGACGAAGCGAGGGTGGATTGCCCTTGCGATAGCAGTAGAAATAATACTCTAATTTTAAGCATGCGCGGTTGATGTAGCAATCCTTGGTCTCGTCGATCATAATGTCACGCAGCAGCTCCAACGCTTCATTTGCCGCATTGGACGTTTGCGGAAAGCGGAAAAACGCATACCGTTCGTCAAATCCGTCCTTATCCAGCGCGGCATCGGTGTTCCAGCCCGCCTCGGCAAGACAGAAATAGTTTTTGTCGTAGCAATATTCAAAGCTGCTGTACGCCTCGATCGATTCAAAATGCAGTCGGCGCGCCAAGTCGGCGCAAGCGCGAATGTTATCGTTGCTGTCGGTGGGAATGGTCCAATGATAGTACCCCGTAAAGG
>JAZQYE010000221.1:0-4008 GCA_045633385.1 Eubacteriales bacterium
AAAGCGGCGGTTGTTGATGCGCACGGTGAACATGGTCTCGTCGGCACCGTATGCGCAAAGAATACGAATGGCGCTGGTAATGACCTCCAGATCTGCCTCGTAGGTGTTGCAGCCGAAAATATCAACGTTGAGCTGCCAGAATTCGCGCAGGCGTCCGCGTTGCGTAGCCTCGTAGCGGTACATATTGGGAATGGAGAACCACTTGAGTGGGAAACTCAATTCGCCCATTTTTGCGGCAACCATACGTGCCACGGTAGGCGTCATTTCGGGACGGATCGCCAAGCGGCGGTCGCCTCTGTCTACAAAATTATAGGTCTGCTTGTTTGCGATCTCCTCACCGCTCTTGGCAGCGTAAAGCTCCAGGGATTCGAGCATCGGACCGTTGTATTCGTCACACGCCGCGTTTTCGAGCTCCTTGCGAATCACGCCAAAGAACCAATTGCGCAGCTTCATTTCCTGCGGATAAAAATCTCTTGTGCCCTTGTAAGGCTGCATAGAAAGCTTTTCAGCCATGTTGATACCTCTTTATATTTTAATTACTCTTTATTATACCAAATCCTGTTGCCGTTTGCAAGGGGTTTTGCAAAAAAGGAAGGGGAAACAGCAGAGAAATTGCCGTTTCTGTCCTAACATCGTTCTCAATCGAGCAATTCGCCACCCGAAAAGCGGAAAAAGCGCATACGTTTGTCGAGCGGTAAAATCACCGCCGGAGGACAGAGAACGTGTTTTCCCCTGCGTGAAGCTCACACGCGTAAGAAAGCGCATGGAAGCTTGCCTTGCACCCCTCGGGAATGGAAATATTGAATTGCACGGTTCCGTCCATTCGTTCATAGCTTACCGATACCATACCATTTGGGGTCTCCATGCTCCCCGACATTTTGCTAAATTTCGATATCGCTTGAGGAGCTATGACAAATTCGGAATATCCACAGGACGCTTCCGTTTGCCTGATACCCAAGAGATATTCAAAGAAGTACGCCACGGGTGCACCAAACATTGGGTGACAGTGAGAACGGCTTCGGTTACTGTCCCAATATTCATGGAAGGTAGTCGCGCCGTTCTGCCGCCAGTGCTCGTAGCCTTGGCTGCCGTTGTTGGTAAGAACGTCTACCGCAAGCTCCGCGTCGCCGTGCTCAAACAGCGTACGGATCAGCACGTCGGTGGCAAAGATGCCCGTGTCGAAATACCCGAGCTTCCGATAATAATTTACCATATTGGGATACGTCGAGCAATCCCCAAGCCCAAGGTCAACGGCAAAGGCGTTGGAGCCTTGAACGTTCATAATAAAGTTGCCGTCAAAAGTATTGAAATAAGCGGCTTGAATCGCACGCTTGCGCAGCTTGATCTTTTCGTCATATTCCGCTACGTCTTCCTCACGCCCTATAATCCTCGCAATTTTTCGCATGGTTTCAAGTGACTTTACCATAAAATAAGTATTTACGTAAGGGGCGGGAATGATGACCTGCTGATTATGGGAGGTAATATCCTTTTCCGGATAAAGAATATTCGGGCCGCACCAATCTCCAAGGCACCATGCGCCCTTTTTATCGCTTGTAACAAGACCAAACTCGGAATGATCTTCCAGATAATCGATATAGCGGCGCATATTGCCGTAGTATTTTGTAAGCACGTCAGTGTTACCGTAATGCTTGTAGAGCTGATAAGGCACTTCAACAATGGCACACCCCCATCCTCCGGGGCCTCCGCCGCTTCTGATATAAGGCGCGGTATACTGTACGTGACCGCTTAATTGATCCTGACAATCGGCAATATCCTGTAACCATTTTTCATAAAACGTTCTTGCGTCCAGCACAGAAAGCGTGGCATGGCAGGTCAGCTGACCGTCACCGGTATATCCGCGGCGCTCCAGATGCGGGCAATCGGACGGGTGACCCGTGTGCATATTGCAGAGCATTGTGTGGATAAAGGTTTGATACGTCCAATTGAGCGTTTCGTTATCACATGTAAAGGTAGACGACTGTGCAACGTTGGCATGTACAACCTTGACGCAGGTTGGAACGGCATTGCCCGAAACCTCAAAATATCTGAAGCAGTACCAAGCAAATTCGGGTTGAACCATGCGTTCCTTTCCGTCCGATATGACCGAATAACTCTGGTTGTGCATTTGCCGCGGGTCAAGATTTCCATCCGGAAGGATCTCCTCCGAAAAGCGCACTCTGACCCTTTCGTTGCATTGTGCTTGCAACGCCAAAACGGGATAGCCGGTGGTGTTTTCGCCACAATCGTATACGATACCGTTTTCATTCTTCCCCACCATCTTTACGGGGAGCCGACATATCAGCCGATCGATAGGACACTCGGAAGAACAATACTCGGTATTAAGCTCCTCCGTAAGAGCCGCGTTTTCCCAGGCGCTGTCGTCAAAATCCGCTCCAAAGCAGTCGTTTAAAAGATTGTAATCATGGTCTTCGTATTTTAAAAATTCACATTTCGAAACGTAAGCGTCACCAATGCGGCACTCTTGATTAGAAATAAAGTGGCACACTTCCCCGTTTTCATCCTCCGCAAAAATGCAGTAGATCGCCTTTGGAAGTCCAAAAACACGGTTCTCGTTCGTATACCATCCGCCTCCAAAGTGAATGGCGATCACATTGTGACCGGGTTTGACAAATTGGGTGATATCAAAGCTCGGAACGTATATTCTGTGCCCCGACAGCACCTCCTCGATCGGATCGCAAGACGCCTCAAAATCCGATGAGATCGGTAAAAAGGTATCGGGGTTGATACATTTTCCGTTGACGTAGCACTTGAAAAAGCCAAGTCCCAAAACGTTAATCGTTACCTTTTTGACTGCCGTTACGTGAAAATATCCGCGAAGAACAGAAAAGGTCTTTGACGTTCTTTCTGCTTTTCCGACCCATGCGGCATTTTCAAAAAAATAAGATTTATCCATACGCTTGTTTCCCCTCACGATTTTGTAATTGCTTTCCCAAACCTTAAAAGGTTCTCAATCCATATACCATGCAGGCGCAGTTCCATGCTGCTCCGCTTTTTTCATTATATCACACTCTCTGCCAAAAATCAATGCTTTTCGACCAATAGGAGAAAAGCTACCTCAATTCTTCATTCCTCTTCATTTATCATTCATTCCAAACAAAAATCCGCCTTCGTGAAAAGGCGGATTTTTGTTTGGCGCACCATGGCGGATTCGAACCGTCGACACCAAGCGTCGGAGGCTTGTGCTCTATCCGGCTGAGCTAATGATGCGTATTTTTCTCGGTGATGGTATTATACCATATTTTCCTGCCGATTGCAAGCCATTTCACAGAAAAACTTGTGTTACACTCTGCTTTTTCGTCGGCTTTTTTCGGCACAAAGTTTTTACAACAAAATTTGGAATTGACTTGAAAAAAGGATGCGTTGGTGTTATAATGATGGGTAGAAGATTTTACACCCCACCGAAAGGATATTGCCGCTATGAATTATCGCATCGAGCATGACTCTATGGGCGAGGTTCGCGTGCCTGCCGACCGCTATTGGGGCGCACAGACCCAGCGTTCGCTGAAACATTTTAATATCGGTGAGGAACGCATCCCGCTGGAAGTGATCCATGCGTTTGCCGTCCTGAAAAAAGCAGCGGCGCAAGCCAATACGAAACTCTGCAAACTCTCTCCGGACTTGGAAAAAGTCATCTGCACTGCGTGTGATGAGATCCGCTCCGGCGCACTGGACGATCACTTCCCCCTGAAAGTCTGGATGACCGGCAGCGGCACCCAGTCCAATATGAACGTCAATGAGGTGATCTCCAACCGTGCCAATGAACTGCTGGGGTCCCCCCGCGGCGCAAAAAAACCGGTCCACCCCAACGACCATGTGAATATGTCTCAATCCTCCAACGATACATTCCCGGCTGCCATGCACATTGCCGCCGCCTGTTTCGTGGTGGAAAAACTGCTCCCCGCTCTCGAAATGATCCGGGGGGAAATGAAGAAAAAAGTGGATGAGTTCATGCCCATCTGCAAGATCGGCAGAACTCACCTGCAGGAT
>JAZQYE010000222.1:0-6785 GCA_045633385.1 Eubacteriales bacterium
GCCGCTTTTGGTGTTTACCGTGATCGGTACCTTACCCGTTTGGCAAACGTAACTTCCCTCCCCGTTTTGCTCCACCGCAAAGTCGATCGCAGGCGTGCCGCCGCTCTTGGTTTGAAATTGCAGGCTGAAATCCGCATCCGACGGCAAGGAAAGCTCCACGTCGCCGCTGAGCGATTCTATGGCAAGCTCCACGGGCATCTCGCTTACGCCAAGCTTCAATTTGCCGCCGACGTTCTCCGCCGCAAGGTGCTGTACGGTAACGCCTTTTGTTTGTATCTCTCCCGAGCTGCTTTTGACCGTCAACGCTTCGCACGTGACGTCGGTGATGGAAATATCGGCGGAAATACCCTTGACAGACAGCGCTTGCAGCTGCGGCATCAGCTTTTCGGGAATGCGCAGGATCAGATCCTTATTCTTGTTTTTGGAAACGCCGAAGAACTTGGAGGACTCGCGGTATTTGATCGAGAGCATTGTCCCGTCCTCACTGACGCACCAATGCACGCGGCTTCCCTCGGTCAGCTCCTCGCTTGCCGTTTCGGTTACCGAAACGTAGGTATCTTGGCACGTAACGACCGTTACCGAGCCGTCGATCCAATCCAGATCGATCGTTGTGACCTTGGTTGAGGGGATGCTGCCATCCCCAACCTTGTATTGGCTATCGTCGTAGGTGTAATCGGTCCAGCCGAGATTCCACGAGCCGCCGCCCACCAAGGCGTTGAGCACACCGAGCAAAACCGCTCCCAATACCAATGCACCGATCACGCCGACGCAAATTTTAATTCCTTTTTTGAGCTTCATGACAGTTCCTCCTATTGTAACCGATTCATGCGATCGGTGTTGATGACGTTTCCAAGCGTGTAAACGACGAGCACGGCATCGGCACCGTAGTGCGCGGCTTGCTCGGTCAAATTTGTAAAATCCCTTCTCGTAGAAGAAAGATTGAGCATGACAAGATCGAAATGCTGTGCCAAAAACGGTGCCAATGCGTTGGCAAAGCTATCTTTGGCGATCAGTAGAACGGGGCGTGATTCTTCCCCGTTTTTTTGCACCGTGACCACGTCGTGCGTGCCGTCGAGAAATACGGAATAGTGATCTCTCCCCTCCAAATGCGACAGCGTGTAAAAGCCGCCCGCGAGCACCGCGCCGTCGGCTGTAACGGTAAAGGACGACTCGTTTCCACGGTACCATATCTCCACCTCGTCTGCCACGGCGGTGCGAATGCCGCTTGCCGAGGCGAAGGTGCCGTAAAAATCGCTCGATACCACGGTGCGCGCAAAGGCTGTTTGCGGCAGGATCTCGCCCTCCATGTCAAAGGAGCGCATGACCTCTGCATAGGCGTAATATGCGCCCAGCGTTGTCCAATGGTGGTCGGTGCGGTAATAAACGTATTCGCCAAGCTCGTAACGCTGACGATACGACGGGATCATATCAAGATACGAAACGGTGGGCTCGATCTTTTCGCGCAGGCGTGCGGCAAGTGCATCGCTCTCCTGCGTGGGATAGGAAAACGCAGAAGCGGCGACGTCGATCGTTCTGCCTGTCAAAAGCACCGAAAAAGGCACTTGCAAACGCGTTGCGGCACGGTTGATGCCCTCTGTCGCGCCGTCGATATGGGCCGGGTCAAACAGGTCGGTCGCATCTATGCTCCCACCGTTCTTGCGCATCACCAAAAACAGGCGTTTGGCAAGCTGTCCGCCCTCCCCTGCAAGAATGCCGTTGTTCTCACCCTTGCCAAGGAGCATTTCGAGCGTGGATTTGAGGCTGACAAAACGGTCGCGCATGGGAAATTGGTCGGCAAAATATAAATTGACTTGCTCGGAAAGCACTCCCGAAACCAACGCGTCGGAAGAGGCGTGCGGCAGGGTCTGTAGCCCTCGGTTTTCAACGTCGGAAAAGCGGTGATCGGGTAAGACCCAAAAGCTGATTGCAAAGACGGTCAAGAATAACACGAAGCAGACAACGGTCGTAGCTTGATGCCATCGTTTCATGATCGATTCGGTGCAGGTCTGCACCCTCCTTATTTCAAAACTGCGTGTACTCGAACGGGCTGAAGGTAGAGTCCACCATATACGCCACGCAAGCGGTCAAAAGCAAGATACAAAGCACGGGAACGCCACCATGCGCGCGCGGAAAGCGGTTGCAGATGCGATTGCACAGCATACGCGGAAGAGGCGTTGCGCCAAGGCAAGAAATGGCGAGGAGTGGGAGCGTTCGCAAAAGCTGATAGCGCGTTGTAACGGTGGAAAGTGCTTGCGCTCCAACGCCGAACAGTTGCCCTATGGTCTGTACTCCTTGCCGCAGATCGACGTTTGAAAAGATCAAAAAGCCGATGAGAATGAGCGTTAATGCATACGCGTGGCGCAAAAAGCGCGGTGTTCTTGCTAAAAAACGGAGTAAAAACGCCTTTTCGAGAATGAGGATCACGGCAAAATATGCGCCCCAAAGCAAAAAGTTCCAGTTGGCGCCGTGCCAAAATCCCGTTAAAAGCCAAACAACGGCAACGTTGCGATACCGCCGCCACACGCCCCTTCGATTGCCGCCGAGCGGGATATACACGTACTCCCGAAACCAAAGCGAGAGCGACATATGCCACCGCCGCCAAAACTCGGTAATGCTTTGCGAGATATAGGGATAGTTGAAGTTTTCGGGAAATTGAAAACCGAACATTTTGCCAAGCCCGATCGCCATATCGGTATATCCCGAAAAATCGTAGTACAAATGCAAAGAATACAGCACGATGCTCGCCCATGCGCCAAGCACGGTCGGCATCAGCGTGCCACCTTCCCGAAAATAAACGTAGCCTGCCGCCAACATATCGCCAAGCAGTATCTTTTTGGCAAGTCCGCATACAAAGCGCAACACGCCGTTTGAAAACTCCGCTACCGTTTCGGTTCGGTGCAATAGTCGCTCCTCAATTTCGGAGTAGCGCACGATAGGCCCTGCAACAAGCTGTGGAAAGAGCGTGACGTAGGTGCCAAAGCGGATATAATTCTTTTGCACAGCGCACGCGCCGCGCCACACGTCGGCGGTGTACGAAATGATCTGAAAGGTGTAAAAGGAGATACCGATGGGCAAAACGAGCGACTCGATAACGGGGATCTCCAAGTACGGCAGGCGCGAGAGATTGACCGCAAAAAAGCGATAATATTTAAAAAAGAACAAAAAGGACAGGCTGATAGCGATAGACACCACCGTTAAAAGCTTGGCAAGGCGCGGATTTTTTTGCCGATACGCTCCAATTGCAATGCCCATGCCGTACGCCGCGCTGAGCGAGACGAGCATGACGAGGATATACACAGGCTCTCCCCATGCGTAAAAGACCACACTGAAGAAAAACAGCACGGCATTCTTTGCGTTTTTCGGCACGCCGTAATAGATCAACAGCACGAGCGGTAAAAATGCAAACAAAAAAACCAAAGAGGAAAACACCATATTGCGCACTTCTCTCTTTCACATTCATTATTATACAGTATTCGCTCTTTTTTGTCAATAAATACGCTTTGAAAAAAATAATAACTTTGCGTGAATTTGACTTGACAAACCACGTGCATTGTGATACAATAAGTTATAATCTATTAAAAAGCGAGGTACATCACATGTTTTGTAAAAAATGCGGAAAAGAACTGCCGACCGATGCGATCTTTTGCCCTTCCTGCGGCACACCTGCCGAGCAAGAGACAAAGCAAGAGGAGGTAAAATCTTTTTGCCCCGTTTGCGGTACCGCTTTGGGAGCCGATAACACGGCTTGCCCCAACTGTGGCTACCAAGCAGCGCAAAGCTCCTCTGCCCCCAATGCACAGCCCGGTGCAGGCGCAGAGCAAAAATCCAAGCTCGCCGCAGGGCTTTTGGGCATTTTCCTTGGTGGTTGGGGCGTACACAACTTCTACCTCGGCTTTACGGGAAAAGCCGTAGCGCAAATTCTGTTGACCGTATTCTCTTGCGGTGCAGGAAGCATTTGGGGCTTGATTGAAGGCATTATGATCCTGGTAGGCTCGATCGACAAAGACGCACAAGGAAATCCCCTGAAAAAGGATTGCTGAAATAAAAAGACTGCGTTTGATGCACGGTTGCATCTGACGCAGTCTTTTTATGATTGGATTTTCAAGCCGCTTGAAATTCGATGATGGCGCGGTACAGCTCCTTGAACTGTGCGTAGGTCTCCTTGTTGGAGGATGCACCCATAAAGTAGCTGACGGTAAATACGATCAGCGTATCGGCAGGCAATATTTGCAACGCCTCGTAGGTTTGATACAATGCGGTATCTCCCAAGCGAACGGCGTATTCGTCATACGCGTATGCGGGCGGCTGTTGGAAGGTGTCCGACAGCCGCACGGCGATCTTATCCTTCATCCGCTCATGCTCGTAAACCGTTTCGCTGACGAACCAGATCGAGCACTCACCCGTCATCATATACTGTCCGAGGTCACTCAAACGACTGCTGTTATACTGCTTTGCGGTCTGAAAGCCGTAGTTGTCAAAATCCCCCGTTTCGGGATCGGTATAAAGCTCTCTCAGCTCCTCCTCGGTGTAAAAGGAATAGCTTGCAAAGCCAACGGCAGGCGCGTTTTCGGAAAAGGTCTTTTTGGAGAGCTGTCCCAAAACCTGCTCGATCGCCGCGGTCTCATCGTCGGTCAAGGTATATCCGCCGCTAAAGGTGACGTAAATATCCTTGTGCGGCGTGGTAGCGCATTGCGTTACGCATACCGCAAACACCAGCACGAAAAAGGCTACGATAATGACCGTCCATTTGTAGTGATACCAAAAATTATCCAGCCACTTTAAAACGGGACTTTGGATCACGATATCCTCGCCGTTTGTTTTATCGTTATTTTGCATATTTGACTTCCACTCCTCTTTTTGACAAAGGAGCCGTCTCAATCAGATGCAGAAGCATGATTCCGCGCCAAGTGAGACAGCTCCACCGTGTTACCGATTACTTTCTGGTAACCTCCAAGATCTTCATTACAACGGTTCCGTTGGGTACGTCGATGGCAACCTCGTCGCCCGACTTTTTACCGATAAGAGCCGCACCGATGGGCGACTGATCGGAGATCTTACCCTCCATGGGATTTGCTTCGTTAGAACCGACCAGATCGTAGGTAAACTCCGCATTCATTGCCTGATGGAACACCTTAACGGTAGAACCCAAGCTGATGACGCTGGTATCGATGTTGGATTCGTCGAGAATGACGGCGTTTTCGATCAGCTCCTCCAGCTCCTTGATGCGAGCCTCGTTTTTGGCTTGATCGTTTCTTGCTTCATCGTACTCGGAGTTCTCGGAAAGGTCACCGAAGGAACGAGCGGTTGCAATGTCGTTCTTGATCTTTTCTCTTTCCTCATGTGTGCGGCGATGGAGCTCCTCCATCAACTCCTGATAACCCTGTTGCGTATAAAGCATTTGCTTTCCCTTTGCCATAATAAATCTCCTTATGAATATAAAATAGATAAATATTGATCAGTTTTGAAATATTGCCAGCGCCGTTTGGAGCTGATTATCTACCGACTGCGGCAGAACGTAAAAATTATACTGCATCGCCTCTTCCGAAAGTGCGACCTCGTACCCCTGTGTCGGTGCAATGCCGATATCGTGGTAGGTCTCGCCGCATTCGGTCACGTATGCGTGGGTGGTCATTTTGATGCAGCCGTCGTACGCGCCGTAGGTGATTTTGGAAAGATCAAAATACTGCTGCATAATGCCCTTTCCAAAGGTCGTTTCGCCAACGATGGTCACGTTTTTATGGTCGCGCAGCGTTGCCGTAAAGACCTCGGCGGCGCTTGCCGTTTTGCCGTTGCAAAGAACGACCATGTCAAGATCGGCAAACATACCAACCTCATTTTGTGCCACGTCGCAGGGCGTGTACATCTCGTCGGCGTGCTCTACCGCCTCTGCATAATAGGACGATGCAACGTCTCCCTTTTTGTTGGTTGCCTTGAGGATCAGATCCCCCTCCTCTAAAAAGTAGGTCATTATCGCCTTGATGGATTGCAGATCTCCGCCGGGGTTGTTGCGCACGTCAAACACAAAATGCTCAACGCCCGCACTTTGCAGGCTTTTGACGGCATCCTTGAACTGATTCGGCGTGCCGACGTCAAACTCCATTATTTGGACGATGCCGATTTTGGGGTTTGCCTCGGATACCGTGTAACGCACCGAATCCTTTTGGAAGGTGCCGCGCGTTACCGAAAATTCCTTTTGGATAAATTCTCCGTTTTGGTCGGGTCGCAGGGCTACGAACTCAACAACGGTGCCCTCTTCGCCCGCAAACTTGGTCATTGCCTGCGTATATCCGCCAAGCTGTGCGATGGTTTGGTATTCGCCGTTGACCTTGAGTGCGTAAATATAATCTCCCAGACGCAAACCGGAGGAATTTGCAGGAGCGTTTTGATAGATGGAAATTACCTGAAAGGTCAAATACTGATAGCCGTTGACCTCGAGCGGGGTTTGTACAATGGTGATACCGATGCCAACGCCTGCTCCTTGGTTATCCTGCAAAAGCGTTGCATACTCCTCGGCGGTGTAATAATCGGCGTAATTGTCGCCCGTTGCCATAGCGTATGCCTTGAGCACCTCGGCTACGATGGCTTCCTGATCAAAGCTGTCGGCATAATAGGAAAACTGCTCGAACAGCGTTGCAATAAACGCCAGCTCATCAAAATCCGAGTCATTCTCCAATGTCTGTCGCAACGCTTCAATGGTTTGCTGTTGTTGTGTCAAAAGTGCCGCATCTTTACTTTTTACCCACGCCGAGGTAACGGTATAGGTAAACAGCATGGTAGCTACCACG
>JAZQYE010000223.1:0-3624 GCA_045633385.1 Eubacteriales bacterium
ACCTGAATACCCTCTCTCCGTTTGAGTGTATGTCCTTCTTGTTTGATTTGAAGAAGAGGTTGCAGTAATCTCACCCAAAAGGAGCAATCAATATGAATTCTGATGCCATTCAAATTACCCCAATGATAACCGATGCTGAAATTGACGGAAAAGCGTACGTGCATTGGAAATCTTGGCAAGAGACATATACGGGCTTGATAGACCAAACCTATTTAGATGGTATAACGCTTGAAAAATGCACTCAAATGGCACATCGTTGGAAGGATAATATCCTTGTAGCCAAGGACGGCGAGCGCGTGGTGGGATTTGTTGCATATGGAAAGTACCGTGATTCTGCTTTGCCTAATTTAGGAGAAATATTTGCTATCTACGTCTTGCAAGAGTATCAAGGCAAAAAGGCAGGGTATCGCTTAATGCAGAGTGCCCTTGAAAAACTTGCTACATATCCTCAAGTTGCCGTGTGGGTACTCAAAGGAAATCAAAAAGCCATCGACTTTTATGAGAAATACGGCTTCCGCTTTGATGGCGGCGAGGTTGAGGTCCTAATGGGAACCCCCAACACAGAATTGCGCATGATTTTAGAAAAATAATAGCCAAGTGAAACCATTTTAGTGGAGCAGGCAGGGTTAGTAGTCCCTGACTGCTTGCGACAGTATCTAACGAACAGCACACAAACATTCCCAATCAATTTGGGAAAAATGTTTTGAAAGTTCTTGAAGGGTGCGGGAAACTTCTTTCAAGAAGTTTTCCGCGAAAAAGAAAGGATTTTTTATGGGAAAGATCAACGTCCTACCGTTTGCGGTAGCTAATTTAATAGCGGCGGGTGAGGTCGTTGATCGTCCGGCATCGGTTATCAAGGAGTTGATGGAGAACGCCATTGACGCGGGAGCAGATCGCATTACCGTTGAGATACAAAACGGCGGCGTGACCTTTATGCGTGTTACTGACAACGGCTGCGGTATTTCTCCCGAGGATCTTCCCGTCGCTCTGCGCCGCCACGCCACCAGCAAAATCAAGGTGGCAGAGGATCTGGACGGCATTCTCACGCTCGGCTTTCGCGGTGAGGCACTTGCCGCCATCGCATCCGTCTCCGACGTGCGCATCATTTCCAAAACAGCCGATGCCGAGCTGGGCGCGGTGCTGGAGGCACATGGCGGCAACATTTTAAGCATTACCGAGCAGGGGTGCTCCACGGGTACGTCCGTCATCGTTGAAAATCTGTTTGCCAACGTCCCGGCGCGCCGTAAGTTTCTCAAAAAGGACGTCACCGAGTCGATGGCGGTCACCGCCAACGTCGAAAAGGTCGCGCTCTCCAATCCGCAAATAGCCTTTCGTTTGATCGTGGACGGTAACGTCAAGCTTGAAACGGCAGGCGACGGAAATTTGCAAAACACCATATACGCCGTTTTGGGCAAGGAATTCTCCTCTCGCCTGATCGAGGTCAACAGCGACAACGAGGGCATAGTGATCTCCGGCTTTATCGGCAGAACCGATAATTTTAAAGCAAACCGAAATTACCAAAACTTTTTTATCAACGGCCGCTTTGTGAAAAGCAAGACCGCCATGGCGGCGTTGGAGCAAGCCTATACCTCGTATATGCCGCCAGAAAAATTCCCCTGCTGTGTGTTGTACATCACTATCAATCCCGCGCGTGTGGACGTCAACGTTCACCCTGCCAAATTAGAGGTCAAGTTCTCTAACGAAAAAGCGGTGTTCGAGGCGGTCTATTACACGGTGCGCACCGCATTGGAGAGCAACGTTACGCGCCCCTCTATGCAGTTGAATTTTTCCAACCGCACCGCTAAGAGCGCTTTTGCGCCCAAGGTGTCGGCGGCAAATGCACCCGTGCGAGATGGAAAGATTGAGAGCTTGGCATCCCGTCAGCTTTCGTACGATCTGGAAAACCGCACCCAACCTCAACCGCAGGCGCGCATGACGGCAGAGGAATACCGCACGCTGTATGCAAATCTCCCCACGGGCACTCCCAAGGCGGAGGAGTGCGCACAAGCTCCCGTGCAATCCCCCAAGGTATCGGCAGCCCGTGCCCCCTTGGCACCCACCGAGCCTGCCGAGACCGTGCAAAACGGTCGCGGTGCGCCGAGCGTATCGGTTGCCGAAAAGGTTGAGCAAAAGCCGACACCCGTGCCCCCCGTGGCAGTAGAGGTCACCAAAGTCGAGCAGCCGCCCGTACAACCCGAAATACCCACCCAAGCCCCCGTTGTAAAAGACGAAGCACCGCGCACCGAAACGGTCGTGCAAGAGGCACGTGCCGTTCCGTTTTACCGCATTGTGGGCGAGGTGTTCAACTCCTACGTGATCGTAGAGACCGAAGGAAAAATGCTCATCGTCGATAAGCATGCCGCGCACGAGCGTATTTTGTTTGAGCGGCTCAAGGCAGGACTTTCGCAGGTCGAGGTGGTGTCGCAAATGCTGATGCTGCCCATTGACGTAATGCTGACCAGCGGTGAAGTCGAGGCACTCAAGGAGTATAACGGAGAGCTGGAAAAAATCGGTTTTTCGCTTCGTTTTGCGCGCAACACGGTCTTTGTTGATGCCGTTCCCGAGGAGGTTGACAGTGCCGCCGTGCCCGATATGCTGGGCAGTATGGCGGGTCGCATTCTCGACGCTACGGGAAGCGTTAAGCTGACGCGCGACATCATTTTTGAAAAAGCGCTTTACCAAGCCGCCTGCAAAGCGGCGGTCAAGGCGGGCAGGGCATACGCCGACGAGCACGTCAAGTGGATCGTCGATCAACTCATGACCATTCCCGATATTACCTTCTGCCCTCACGGTCGCCCCGTTGCATTGGAAATGTCGCACCACACCCTTGATAAACAGTTTGACAGAACGGGGTTCTGAAAAACAAGCAGTCAACCGCAAACGCATACACCTGAACTGTGTACGGCGTTTTAAAAACATCATTTTTTAGTTGCAAGCTGAACTCTTGCAAACGGAAAGGATCAATATGTCAATTAAAAAGTTCGAAGTTCTCAAAACCGACGGACGCGCACGCCGAGGCGTGTTGCACACCGTGCACGGTGACATTCAAACGCCCGTGTTTATGAACGTTGGTACCTGCGGCGCCATTAAGGGCGGTATCAACACCATGGAGCTCAAAAAGGTCGATTGCCAGGTCGAGCTCTCCAACACCTACCATTTGCACGTTCGTCCGGGCGACGGCCTCATTCGTCAGCTTGGCGGCTTGCGCAAGTTTATGAACTGGGAGGGTCCCGTGCTCACCGACAGCGGCGGATTTCAAGTCTTCTCTCTTTCCAAACTCCGTAAGATCACCGAGGAGGGCGTACATTTCCGCTCCCATCTCGACGGTGCGCCCATTTTTATGGGTCCCGAGGAGAGTATGCAGATCCAATCCAATCTGGCGTCCACCATTGCCATGGCGTTTGACGAGTGCGTGGAAAATCCCGCAACCCATCAGTACTGCAAGCAGAGCATGGAGCGCACCTACCGTTGGCTGCTTCGTTGCCGCGCCGAGATGGATCGCCTCAATTCTCTGCCCGATACCATCAATAAGCATCAGATGCTCTTTGCCATCAATCAGGGTGGCACTTACGAGGATCTTCGTATCGAGCATATGCACATGATCCGCGAGGTGGATTGCGAGGG
>JAZQYE010000224.1:0-25876 GCA_045633385.1 Eubacteriales bacterium
AGCACTGCTGGTGGTTTTCGTTGCACAATGAAGGCGATCTCACGCATTCCGCATGAGATCGCCTTATCGACTTCATGATGATATTCCGTAATGCTTTACAAAATTGCAAAGTAGCAAATCTGCAAACGGGTGCTTTCCGATGTTCTCCAGCATACGGAAATTATTAAGCACGTATCTGCCATCCCCACGATCGTACTCACCGATCGAAAGGCCGGGGACATTGAAGGAGGAATCCATACGTATCGCCGCGCAAACGGTTTGGCTCGGCTTTTTGACAGCTTGGAATATATTTTCGGGATAAATGGCACCAAGCTGATCAAACTCAATCGCGCCCGCCTTCGATACTCCTGCAAACAAGGGGTGCGGCTTGCAGATGTGATCGTGGTGATAAATGGTTCCCACAATGCCCCGTACGCTTGCATCCTCGCCCACAATCTGCTTTAACGTATCGGGATGCTCCATGAAGAAGCGGATATCCGCAAATACGATGTTACAGCCGTTTTGCACCAGCTCATGAAGCTTTTCAAGCTCTTTGGTGTCATTGGGACAACCGACCAATACCAGCTTTGGCGGGTCGGTGGCATCGATCTCGGCAAGCAGATGCACGCTCACGCCGTGTGCGCCAAGAAATGCGATCGCCTCCTCCGACACCCCATACACAGCGATATCGGCTTTGACCTGTTCGGCATTCTCGGCAACCGTAAATTTCCAATCACCGTCGTACGCAGCGCCCCCATCCAAAAGTCGCGCAGAGAACACGTATTCGCCTGCGGGAAGCGTGATCTCCTCCCTGAGTGCTGACACAGCAAGCGGCGGCATACCGCCAAAGCCCTGTTCGGGGTATTCGACGGTAAAGTGCTTTTTCCAAACACATCCATCCTGATTGTGAACGTATGCCAGCGCCGCGTAACTGCCGGGCTTCAGAACGTCCTCGTTACACAGCACCGCCTCAATGCCAAAGGACTTGTTTGAATACACGGTGCGTTCCTCAGTAAACATTGCCCAACGCAAAGGCTCATGCCCCTGTTGGATAGCGTATGCTAAGGAATCCTTGACCACCAAATTGCCCTGCAACGCTCCTTCGTTGCTGACACCAAAGCTGGTAAAGCTGAATCCGTTGATCATTGGATTGGAACGGAAGATATTATAAAGCAGCGTACGCTGTGTACCGTTGAGCCTTTCCGTGTCACGGCTGAAATCCGAGATCACCGGATAAACGTCACGCAGATCATAAAAATCGAGGAATTCCTCGGCTTCATCCCAAAACTGCTTCGCCGTCTCAATTGTGATCGCACCGCTGAGATTTTCGTTGCAGTTGGAAAGATATTCGCCCATCGGATCCCCCTGCGAGGCAATGCCCGATTCGCTGATGAACAGCGGGTTACTGTTATGTCCTACCGTGCGGAAATAATTGCGATCTGCTGCAGAAATGGGCACGGTTGGATACACATGAACATCGCCCATGGCAAGATCGTTGTAGCCGTCTATGCGGAACGGCGGAATGCGCTCGACAACGTCCTCACGTCCCTCAGCACCAAGGTAGGTATCCCACTTGTCCGAGCCGGGATTGGAAGCACTGCCAAGCATATTTTTATGATCCCATCGACCGCTGTGCAACAAAAACAGCGTATCGGGAGCAAGACGTCGCAAAAGCGGCAAAGCATCCGCTCCGCAATAAAAGAGCGGATCCTTGTGCTCCTCCTCGTTAAATAAGCAATATGCCGCAACGGAGGGGTGGTTGCGGTGACGGCGGATCATGTTGATGTTGTATCGCTCTACCTGCTCGCGCGTGGTTTCTCGAATTGGCATTCCCCACGCGGTCAGGGCGGCATCTAATACCAAAAGACCGATCTCATCGCAAATATCCAACGTCTCCTCGGTAAACGAGCGCGTAATGGTGCGAATCAAATTAAAGCCGAGTGCCTTCATGCTAACGGCATACGCAGGAGTGATTGCACAATGCGCCCCCTTGAGAAAGATACGTTTTCCGTTGAGGAAGAAAAATCCGTTTTGCACACGAAAATCCTTAAAGCCAAAGCTTGCTGTATGCATATCCATATCATCCACCGAAACGGCGGCAAGATATAAAAAGGGCTGATCCAACTCCCACAAGCGATGATTTTCAATTTTGGTATGCACGACGATCTCCGACTCTCCAACGGGAACGGTGACCGTTTTTTGTGCTTGCAGAACGGCAGTTCCTGCCTTTTTATCGGCAAAAACAACGTCAAAGGCCTTTTGAAGCGGATCATCTGCGGTGTTTTTAACAAGCACCGTAACATCGACCTCCCCCGTGTGATAGAACGGGCGAACGTACACTTCCTCAATGCAAACACACGGAACGACGCGCAAATGCACCGCGCCCAAAATACCGCCGATGCATTCTAGACAAAACGCATCCTCACAGCCCAGCATAAACGCATTGACGTTTCCAAAACAACCGTTTGGAAAGTCCTGCAACGAGAGTCCGTCGATGGGTCTGCCCGTGGCACGCGGCTCAAAGCAACGCACCGCCACAAGATTTTCGCCATCCGTCCGAATGGCATCGGTGACGTCAAAGGCGAATTTTTTCTCGTGGTCGCGGTGCTCACCGACGCACACGCCGTTGACAAAAGCCTCGCAAACGTAGCCCGCACGCTCAAATTCCAGCAACACCCGCTCTCCGTTCTGAATCTCGGGAACGCCCGATACCGTCTTATAGTACCAAACGTAACCGTGGTATTTGGGAAAGATGTTGGAATAGGAAAGATCCATCGTCCAATAAGAGCTTGGCATACGGTCGTAAATATAGATTCTTTTGAGCTGGGTTTTAGGAATTTTCCTCTGCCATCCGTTTTCACAGCCGTTGTTCTGTGGGTCTTTGGCAATGCTCCACTCTCCGCACAGCGAGATCAGCTTGGTCTCCTTCATAAAAGCCTCCGTTATCAAAAATCAAAAAATCATTACATAAAAAAGCGCATGTAACGCATCAAAGGAACAGGCAGGTTCCAACAAGGCATAGCACGATGCCGATCCATCCGCGCCTTGAAAGCCTTTCGCCAAAGAACAGTAAAGCAAACAATCCCGTCAAAACGATGGTTCCGCCCGTGATCATGGGATAGAGCACGCTCGCGGGCAGATTTTTTGCACCATCCAATTGCAGCAAAGAGGATACGGTACCGATTGCGCTGTACAGCGGAATCAGCAAAAGCGTACGGGGGCGAAGGCAGGTGCACAGTTCTTTGCCGTTCTTGTTTTTTACAACCAAAGCCGAAAGCAACGCCATACTCATTAACAACGACGCAAGCGTGCCGAGCATGGCGTATTCGGTCGTTCCCACGGCGTTGTAGGATGTGTTGATTTGATGTAGCTTAGAAAATACGCTGACAAAGCCATTGAGCAAGAACACCGCACAGCATTTAAGAAGCGTCTTGGTCGTCGGGTGTGAGGTGCCCGAATTGGAAAGAACGATCGATATCACGATTACGACAACACCGATGACATGGAGTAGCTTTACGGGCTCCGAAAGAAAGAGCCAGCCCCAAATGGCAGGAACGAGCATACCGCCGCTCATCAAAAACAGCATATAGAACGCGACCTTACCCTCGCGCATGATCTGAAACCCTAGAATGCTATAGAGCAGACCGCACATCGCTTTTACCCCTGCGTTAATCAACGAATACCACGTGATTCCCAAGGAAAACCCGTTGAGCAAAACGAGCACCACGACCGAGCAACACGCCGAAACGATGCTGAACAGAACACCGCTCTCGTTTGAACTTGTACTCCCCTTTTGATAGATCTTTTGTACAATAAAGCAGATCGCCAACAAAACGACCGATAACAAAACCTTTGCGTAATCCCACATTTTTTGCACGCCTCCAATTGACAACAAACATCCCCTATGCTATAATTATAGCATATAAAAATTTGCAAAAATAGGTGTTTTTACGCACGTTTTATGCGTTTTGACTCACAAACGGAGGTTTTATGGTTATACAACCGATCTTAAATCACACAGCTCGCTCATTCGGAGAGATAAAAATGTATGCGGTCATGCACAACTCCCATTATGAGGCGGGTGTGACGAGCGTTGACGGTGCGCACATTCACAGCTGCTATGAGATCTACGTAAATTTTTCGGGAGATATATCCTTTTTTCACGACAGCACAATCTACGATGTTGCACCGCACGACGTGGTCGTTTCCTACCCCGGAGACGTGCACCATTGCGTGTATCATTCCTCCTGCACGCACGCGCATTTTTGCGTTTGGTTTACCGGTGAGGAGATCGGTAAATTTTTGGAGCGACACAGCATTCGCGGTAAGATCCGCTTGGCAGAGGAGGACGTAGCACGCCTGCCACATCTGCTACACCAATTGGAGCAACCGGACACCGACCCATTCCTGCGTGCGGCAAGTCTGATGGAGTTTTTATCCATGCTGGATACCGAGGATCACGAGCGTCACCGAGCCACCAACGATTTTCCCAAGGTGCTCAACGAAATGCTTTCTTACCTTGATCAGCACCTGAGCGACGTTGTGGGATGGGAGAGCTTAACGCAAGAATTTTTTCTTTCAAAATCCACGATCAATCGCTTGTTTAGCAAATACGTCGGGATCTCGGTTGGAAAGCTGATCGAAGCCAAGCGCCTCTCTCTTGCCGAAAAAATGCTGCACTCCGATTGCTCGGTCACCGAAACCTGCTACCGATCGGGATTTTCCGATTGTTCGCGCTTTATTCATTGCTTCAAGAAAAAATTCGGCAAAACGCCGCTCAAATACAAGCAAGAGCTTTTTTCTCGAAAATAGTAAAATACCGACGGTTCGGATTTCAGCCGTCGGTATTTTTTGGTGCGTATTTCTTTTAAAAACCCCACCGAGCCGTGTAATCGGGTAGTCAGAACCCTGTAGTTCAGGGCGGTGTTCTCGCAACGGCTTTACTGCTCCCAACTTCCGCACACGGTCGAGACAAGTCGATCGATTCGCATGCAGGAGGTCTGCAAACCACCGAAGATTCAAACTCCTTTAATCAATTGTAGGTTCACGTATCGCCGATTATCACGCACTAAGCAGGAAAAAATTCGGTTTTGAAATCAACCCTTTACGTCGTAGTCGATCTCCTCGGAGAACATATCGTCAAACACGTCGGCAACGTTGTCAAACTCATCGTCGTCATCTACGCTGACCAAGGTATCCTCGCCGTTCTCGTCCTTTTCCAAGCGGAGCACGACGTACTCGCAAAAGCCGCCGTCATCCTCAGCCTTCTCGGCAGAATCTGCGGGGATCATTGCAAAATAAGTATTTTCACCGATAGAGACCTCACCGATCTTTTCAAACTCGATCTCGGAGCCATCCTCGTCAACGAGGGTAAAAATTTCGCGTTCATTTTCGTTCATGATCATATTTCCTTTTCAAAAAGTATTTTTCTCTGCTCTTATTTTACACGAAATCGGAACAAATGTCAAGAGCTTTTTCAGATTTCGCTTAAAAAATCCAATACATCGGACAAAATCGTATTGCTGACGAGCATTCCCGACTCCGTCAGAGCGTACCGCGTGCCGTCGTGCACCACGTAACCGTATGGCAGGTAGAAATCGAGCGCCTTGCCAAAACAATCTTCAAACGAAACGCCGAACCGCCGCTCAAAATCCGAAGTATCAAGTCCTTCCTTCAGGCGCAAGCGAAGCATAACGTACTCGTTGATGCGCTCCTCGCGCGAGGGGATCGCGTGCTCCGCGGTAATATCCTTGCCAAGCAGATACGCTTGTATATCGTGAGAATTGCCAAACCGTGCGCCTCCAAAATCCGAATGTGCCACCACACCAAAGCCGAGGTACTCCTCGCACCTCCAATATTTGAGGTTGTGGCGAGACTCGTAGCCCACTTTTGCAAAATTACTGATCTCGTACTGCCTCCAGCCCTTTTGCGCAAGATATTCCACACCCTGCAAATACATCTCTCGCGCGGCGTCCTCATCGGGCAAAGGCAACCGCTCCTGCATACGCGCAAACGGAGTGCCGTCCTCAATGATCAGATCGTACGAAGAGATATGTTCGGGCTCCAAGGCACACAGCTTTTGCAAGGTCTCCAAGCGGCTCTTTGGCGTTTGATGTGGAATGCCCGACATGACGTCGGCGCTGACGTTGTCAAATCCCGCCGCACGCGCATCGGCAAAGCAATGGCAAAAATCGTCAAAGCCGTGCAATCGCCCAAGGGCGCGAAGCTCGTTTTGATGCACGCTTTGCAATCCTATGCTCAATCGGTTAAAACCCATTTGCCGCATGGCAAAAAAGAGCTCGCCCTCCCCCGTTACGGGGTTGCACTCGGCGGTGATCTCCGCCAAAGGGTCAACGCGATAGCATTGAAGCAGCACGTCCATCAACCGCTCCAACAGTCGAACGGGGAGCACCGTGGGCGTTCCTCCGCCGAAAAAGACGGTATCCACCACGTACTCGGAGCAGGATGCGGCACGTTGCCTCAAATCGCGGCAGAGCGCATCGACGTATTGCTCCATCAACGCACCGTCGGGGCGCGGAAAGGAGCAAAAATCACAATACAGACATTTGCTGCGGCAAAACGGGATATGCAAATATAAGCCAAGCCGTTTCATCGCTTACCTCCGCTCGGCGTGGCAGACCATATAAATGATCTGATACCGCTTGGAAAGCGAGACAAGCAATTGCTTTGCCGCATCCAAACGACGGTCGTCCAAATTGACGAAGGGATCGTCCAAGATCAAAAACGGTGCCTCACCTGCGTGATAAAGTGCCTCGGTCAGAGATAGACGCACGCAAAGCTGAACGGCATCGCGCCAGCCGCGGCTGAAGCTCTCCATGCTCTGCGTTTTTCCGCCACTGCGGAGCTTGACCTCAAACGAGGGATCCATGACCGATTCGGGCGGTGTATCTGCGATCAACTCCTCCAACAGTCTGGAAAAGCTCGTTTGCATATCGTCGAGATAGCGCACCGAAAGGGCAACCTTGGCATCCTCCAAATATCGCATCGTGTTTGCTACCGTTGCGCTGTTTTCACGTGCAAGTACAATCTCCTCCTCAAGCGTTGCCATGCTTGCCAACACCTCCGGCAAACGGTCGGCATCGATGGAAAGGCGATCTATCAGCCCGTTGAGCTCGGCGCGGCGATCCTGCAGATCTGCCAACGCATTCTGCAAGGTGCGCTCACGCGCTTCAAGCGTATCGTAATCCGCATTCTCTGCCACCTCGGGTACATCGTCCGTAAGCTGTTTTTCATGCAAAAAGCGTTGCAGAGCGGCTTTGCGCTGTACCTGCTCGCCCTGCAAGCGGCGGTACTCGTTCTCCCAAGCCTGCACCTGCGCCAAAACGTCGGAGGGTTTGAGCCTTCCTTCGCGATCGTACCAACGCAAAAAGGGAGTCAGCTCGGCTTGCAACTCGCGCAGTTCCTTTTCTGCCGCCTCGTAACGGCGACGGCGTTGCTCTTCCTCGCTCTGCAAGCGGCGAATGAGCGAAGTGTCGCGACGCAATGCTTCAATATCGTCACGGTAATCGTTCTTTGGCGAAAGCGTGACTCCGTACGCCGCAAAACGAGCACGCAAGCCCGCGATCAACTTAACTCTTTGCTCCTGCAAGGTACGCAGAGCCGCATCGGTGCGCTCGTTGCGACCGACTGACTCGCGGTATTGCCGCGCAAGGAGCGAGAGTTCGGTCAGGCGCTCACGCAAAATTCCGCTTGTATCCATTCCGTATCGAGCCAACAGCTTACGCGCCGTCGTCCCGACGGCAGGCACATGATCTGCGCGCTTTTGCTTTGCACGTGCGCGTACCATCAGCCAAGCGCCGATCAGCGTTGCAAGGCAAGCCGCACCAAGGAAAATGCCCACTCCCACGTAGCCAATTCCCGGCAGGAAAGAGAGAGCCACGAGCAAAACGTCCAAGGCGATCGTGCCAAAACACGCGATTTTTCCTGTACGCGCATTGCGCAACGCATTCTTCTTGCGCTCGTTCTCCTCATGCTCAAGGGATCGGAGCGCCGCACCGATCTCCGCCTCGTCTGGCGGTGCTTGACGGGCAAAGCACTCCAAGCCAACGACCGTTCGCTCGGCGCGCAGGCTCTCCTCACGGTGCAAAAGACGTTGCAGCTCTGCGTTCGACTCGGTCATGTCATCCAAAACAGCCCCCGAAGGCAACTCACCGCAAAAGTCGCTCTGCAACAGCTCACGCTTATGAGGAGCCGCTGGCGTTGCGGTCATTTCATTCATTCGTGCGCGCAATTCCAAAATACGGCTCAACAGCGTGCGTTTGCCATCAAGCTCCTC
The DNA here is from genome assembly GCA_045633385.1 of Eubacteriales bacterium. Taxonomy (GTDB): domain Bacteria; phylum Bacillota; class Clostridia; order Oscillospirales; family CAG-272; genus UMGS1865. The sequence continues at coordinate 8,276 of JAZQYE010000224.1, forward strand.
GGCAGAGGGATGCCGCTCTCCCATACGCGCGTTCAGATCCGCGATCTGCCGCTCCGTTTTTTCAAGCTCGGCGCACATTTGCGCGCGTTGATCAGCATACGCTTGGCGCTCACGCAATAGTCCCGCGCGGCGAAGCTCCTCGCGCACTTGGGCAAGATCACGTTCGGTAGCGCGGATCTGATCCTCCAGCGCGTTCCGATCCGTTTCGCGCTCGCGCAGAGACTCCTCCGTACGCATCAATCGCTCCGACTGCATTCGCGTGCTCTCCAGCTCACGTTGCAGATCTGCAATGCGACCTCTCTCGCCCGTCATAACGTAATATTTTCTGCGTTTTTCCAAGGCGGCGATCGCCCCGTCAAAGCTACCAATGTCATCTACGTCATCCAAAAGATCGCTCAGCTTTGCCGTAATGCTGTTGTTGTCTCCCTTTTGGAGCACCGCGTGTTGCGACAAATAAACGGTGCGCTCAAAGCCCCCTACGTCAATGCCAAACAGCTCCTGCCCGATGCGCTCGCTGTAAGCACCCGATGGCAGATTGGTTGCAAGATCGTACAAGGCAAAGCTGTCGCCGCTTTCCTTTGCGCCAAAAAAGCGCTCGATGCGAAAGCCGCCCTTTTCGCAGATCAGCTCCAGGCTTCCGCCGAAGGATCCGCCCTGCCAGGGCTGATATTTTTTGCGCTCGTTTTCGTCCAACGAGCGTTTTCCGGTAGCAGGTAACCCAAACAGCATCGCCTTGACAAACGCCGCAAGCGTGCTTTTACCCCAACCGTTTTCATGATAGAGAACGTTAAGTCCTTCGTTCAATTCCAAATCGTAGTCCCGAAGCGTTCCAAACGCCTCTACGTGCAAGCGTAAGATCCTCATAAGCCGATCTCCTCTCCCGCAAGTGCGCGAAAGCCGCAAGCAATGACGCGCTCCTGCTCCGCCTCACTCATGCCAGACGCCAACACGCGGCGAACGAACTCGCCCTTCAGAGAAATATCGTTTGCGTAGTCCTCGTAGCGAATGAGCAAGCGGCTCTCGTCGGTAACCTTGGCAAAGTAAAAACGTTCGGACAAAAGAGAACGCAAATAGGCAAGATCGCGCGGTGTATCGGGGTCGCATTTGCCCGTGAGCACCACCTTGACCGCATCTGCAGTCGAAATATCCGCTACGGCGGCAAGCACGCGCTCCTCCAGCTCCAATGCAGAGGAGAGCGCAGTAATATCGCAGGTCACGGTGTGCAAGGTACGCTGTGCAAAGGGGATAAAGCGGTGAGAGACGCGTTTTTGCTCGATCTCCAACAATACGAATCCCTTTTGACCGCATTCGTCAAAGCCTCTACCCTCCAGGCAACCGCTGTAGCACGCCACGCCGCGGCTATCCAGTTTCATGGCGTGATAATCGTGCAAATGCCCCAAAGCAACGTAATCGACGTACTTGCCCTTGAGCTTGCCAAGACGCACGGTATCCTCTCGTGCCGCACCCGCACCGCGCGTTTGCTGACCGTGCAGAACGAGCAGATTGATATCGTCGGAAAGGAGCGAAAGCGTATCCTCGTCGGGATGTGCCGCACCCGTGAGCACCACGTTGCCGCGGCGGTAAGACGTCCACGTATCGCCAAACACAAATAAATTTTGCGGCATGGGATCGAGTGCCGACATGGAACTGCCCCGATCATGGTTGCCAGCAAGATAATAAAAATCCACCGCAGGGTGGGACGTGATCAGATCGATCACGTATTTTTCGGTACTTTTGGTCACGTGCGTGCTGTCAAACAGGTCGCCTGCGATCACAATCGCCTCAACGCCCGCATCCTCTGCATATCGCACAAGTCGCGCAAAGGACGAGCGAACCTCTGCCTTGCGCTCACGCGCCTTGTCGGCAGAAAGATTCGTTTCCATCGGTGAATCAAGATGGATATCAGCACAATGGATCAGCTTCATACACATTCCTCCTTGTTGGTCTTTTGAACGGATAACGGCTCGATACCCGTGTCAGAGCTCCTCGCCGTTGAGCACGGCGGTGATCAGCCGCTCGCCACGATAGACAAGCTTGAGTGAAAAGAAGGGCGCATCCTCTTCCAACAGGCGCAAAAAAATGCGATCACCCTCCCACAGGGTCAATTCAAGCAGTTTTGCCCGATCGATCCACGCAAGCTCTCCCTCGTCACACTCGCACAAGCTCCCCTGCCACTCGGTGCAGGTAAACAGATGCATGTACTCGGTTCCGTACTCGTCGGAAACAAAGGTGATAATGCCGCGGTAACGCCATTTGGTCACCTGCAAGCCTGTCTCCTCCAGCACCTCGCGGCGCATACAATCCTCGGGGCTCTCCCCTGCCTCAAACTTTCCGCCAACACCGATCCACTTATCGTGATTTTCGTCGTTGACCTTTTTGGTGCGGTGGAGCATCAGATATTGCCCGTTTCGCTCGGGGTAGCAAAGTGTCGTCATTTTCATGCTTCTTCGTCCTCTTTTTGGGCACGATCCTTATTTCGGTAAATGCGGAACAAGTCCATGCGCAGTCTATTTTGCTTGGGGAGCAACGCAATATACACCACCGCATTGATCAGCGCCGCGATCAGCACCAGCACCCAATCGTGGCAGACCTCTGCGTGCAAGGTCATGTTCAAGCCCTGAACACGGTAAAGCAACAGCATCATTTGCGGAAAGAGTGCCGAAAACATTGGTAGTAAGGGCAACAGCAAATAACAGATGCGGTTGGGGCAAATGAGATGAAAGATCCGCTTGGTGCGGTTGCTCACGCGCGACGTGGGCGGAAAGGCAAACGCAACGGTACTGCAAATTGCGGTGGCAACCGTTACAATTCCGTACCAGGCGGGCAAGATCCAAAACAGCGCACTTACTACGGGAAAGAGCTGTGAGAACCAGCGCGCCGCCTCGGTGTCCTCTATCGTACCCGCTTGAATGGCTTCGTAAAAATCCCATGCGTTGCTCTGCAATTCAAACAGATTCATCGTGGAATAGGCTTCGCCGTCAAGCACGAACCAGATATGTGGGATCAGTGCGCAAATAAAGAGCAACACCCCTAAAACGGCAGGCAGACTGTAGCAAAAATAAATCAAGCCGCCGGATTCACGATCTTCTCTGTAGCTCATTTATTCTCCCCCGCGAGCTTTCCCTCCATCAAAAAGGCGGCTTCCATATCGGCACAGCAGGTCACGTACGCCAAGGGGAACATCTCCAGAGCTCTGCCTACGTTGCCGGGATCCTCGGTGCCCGAAAAGCCCATGTGATAGCGAATGGCAAACGCCTCGTCACGCGTCAGGCGCATATAGGCAGAAACGATGTAAGCCGACTTTTCGCCGTGTCCGTAAGGGAGCGTATCCTCAATGGTATAATAGGGCACGCTCTGCCATCTGCCCGTCTCGTCTTTGACGTTGCGGTAACTCGTTTTATAAAAATTCACCTTGCAAATGTCGTGCAACAGTCCTGCAATGGCAATGCTCTCCTCAGAGTACTCCACGCCGTACAGCTCCTTCATGCGCGGACGTGCCAGCATATCCTTCAGGCAATCGTAAACGTTGAGGCTGTGCTCTACCAAGCCGCCCTCGTGTGCACCGTGATAACGGGTGCTTGCGGGCGCGGTAAAAAAGTCACTGCCGTTGAGCAAAAAATCAAGCAGCTTGTCTGCTCCCTCTCTGGTAATATGTTCATTGTAAACTTCCAAAAAACGTTCTTTTGCTGTCATAAAATGATCCTCACTTTACGTGTAATAATAAAACTATATCTTATTATATCACGCGCGCGCCCAACTGTAAAGACATTTTATCGCTTTTTTACAAAACTTTTCATTTGGTCATACAAAAGACACAATTTTGTGGTATCATGATAATGGAATAATTTTGAAAGGACAGCCCCCTGATTATGAGAAAGACAAAAATCGTTTGCACACTCGGACCTGCGTGCCTGAAGGAAGAGACCCTTGAGGAAATGCTGAAAAACGGCATGAACATAGCGCGCTTTAATTTTTCTCACGGAACACACGAATATCATAAAAACGCCATTGCACTCTTTCGCCGCGTACGCGACAGGCTCGCACTACCCGCAGCGGTCATGCTGGATACCAAGGGGCCCGAGATCCGTTTGCGCGATTTTGAAGACGGAAAGATCTTGCTACGCCGCGGAGACATCTTTACCCTGACCACCGAGGATTGCTTGGGAGATGCAAGCCGTGCTTCCATCACCTTTTCTGACCTGCCCCGACAGCTGCACGAGGGCATTCGCTTGGTATTGGACGACGGCAGAGTTGCCATGACCGTTATAAGTGCAACCGATACCGAGGTGCGTTGCCGTGTGGACGTAGGCGGCCCCCTCTCCAACCACAAGAGCATCAACATTCCCAATTTTCATATTGATATGCCGTATTTGAGCGAGCAGGACAAAGCCGACCTCATTTTTGGTATTGAGCAGGACGTCGATTTCGTTGCCGCCTCCTTTGTTCGTTGCCGAGAAGACGTCATTCAACTGCGCAAATTCCTCGATTACCACGGCGGACACAGCATTAAGATCATTTCCAAGATCGAAAACATTGAAGGTGTCAACAACTTTAACGAGATCCTCAAGCATTCCGACGGTATTATGGTCGCACGCGGAGACATGGGCGTTGAGGTCGAATTCGAGCGTTTGCCCGGCATTCAAAAGCGCTTTATCCGCAAATGCTATCAATCGGGCAAAATGGTTATTACCGCTACGCAGATGCTGGAATCGATGATCCACTCCCCCACCCCTACCCGTGCCGAGATCACCGACGTTGCAAACGCCGTATTTGACGGCACTTCCGCAGTCATGCTATCGGGCGAGACCGCCGCAGGTGACCACCCCGCATTGGTCGTAAAGGTCATGGCGCAAATTGCCGAGCAAGCCGAAAAAGACGCTTTTGATATGGAGATCTATCAGGGCATCAAGTACGAATCCGACACCTCTGACGTCACCAACGCTATTTGCGATGCCGCCGCGACCACCGCACGCGACGTACACGCAAAGGTCATCATTGCCGTTACCACGTCGGGGCTCACCGCTCGCCGCGTTTCCAAATTCCGCCCCATGCAAATGATCGTTGCCGCAACGCCGGAGCTCAAGACCTTCCATCAGCTCAGCCTCTCCTGGGGCGTCGTTCCCGTTCTTGCCTTGCATCAAAACAATACCGACGCACTCTTTACCCACGCAATCGATTGCGCAAAGCAGAACGATCTGGTCGCTACGGGTGACAAGACCGTTATCACCGCAGGTGTTCCCCTCAATTTGGAGGGAACGACCAACCTCTTAAAGGTGCAGATCGTACAGTAACCGTATCAAACAACATAAAAATCCCATGTCAGCCCCAAAGCCGACATGGGATTTGTTTTTTGCGTTCAATTCGAACAGTTATACGTCTGGGAGGCTGTTGATATATTCCTCCAGCTCGCTTTTGATGACCGACACCTGCGGTCCGTAAATGATCTGAACACCGCCACCGCGCTTGATCACGCCGCGCGCACCGCTCTCTTTGAGCAGGCTCTCGTTTACGGCAGACTCGTCCTTGACCGTCACACGTAAGCGTGTGGCACAGCAATCCAGGTTGGCGATGTTCCCCTTACCGCCAAGCCCCTCCAAAATGATTTTGGAAACGCTGTCGTCGCGCTCACGTCGCTTGCCGCTCTTTTTCTCGTTGTAATCGGCTCTGGTATAGAGCTTGACCTCGTCCTCGCCCGTCTCACGCCCCGGTGTTGCATAGTTGCGGCGCCGAATGAGAAAACGGAACAGCAGAAAATAACCGACGAAATAAAAAGCACCCACGATCGGGATCATGATCCAATTGGTCTTTGCGTTCCCCTGCAAAACACCAAAAAGCGTCAGGTCGATCAAACCGCCCGAAAAGGTCATACCCACGCCAACGCCCAACAGGTGCATGAGCATATAGGCAAGTCCGGCTAACACCGAGTGAATAACGTACAACACGGGTGCTACGAACAAAAAGGTAAACTCCAACGGCTCGGTAATACCCGTGAGCATGGAGGTCAATGCTGCCGAGAGGAGCAAGCCCCCCGCGACCTTGCGCTTGGCAGGCTCGGCACAGGAATACATGGCAAGCGCCGCACCGGGAAGACCGAAGATCCTAAGCGGGAATTTACCGCTCATAAAGCGGCACGCCTCCACCGAAAAGCGCGTGGTGTTGGGTGATGCAAGCTCGGCAAAAAAGATATTTTGCGCACCGTACACCATAACGCCGTCGATGAGCGCGGAGCCACCCACGCCCGTTTGCCAGAATGGCAGATAGAACACGTGGTGCAATCCAAACGGAATGAGGATACGCTCAATAAAGCCGTAGATCATCGTACCCGCATAGCCCGAACGCAATACGAGATCGCCCAGCGCGTAAATACCAGACTGCACAAAGGGCCATAAAAAGAACATGAGCACACCCACGAAAATATACGCCACCGTGGAAATGATGGGAACAAAGCGTGTTCCACCAAAAAAGGAGATGACGTTGGGCAGACGGATCTTATAAAAGCGATTGTTGAGCCACGCCACGCCAAGACCGACAATGATACCGCCAAACACGCCCATTTGCAAGGATTGAATGCCTACCACGTTGGCAACCGTTCCCTCTGGCATTGCTCCCTCGGCAAGCTTGCCGCTGATCTCCAACAGCGCGTTGATGGTCTTGTGCATGACGAAAAATGCGATCGCCGCAGACAGCGTTGCGGTCGCCTTTTCATTCTCTGCCATGCCAAGGGCAACACCCAAGGCAAACAGCAACGGTAAATTATCAAAAATAACCGTGCCGACCGAAGCAAGCAGGGTAAAAATAGAGTACGGAACCGTTCCGGGGCCCATCACCCCCAAAAGATTGTACGCCTCCAAGGTCGCCACATTGGTAAAAGAAGCACCCACACCGAGCAAAAGCCCCGCAATGGGAAGAAGCGCGATGGGAAGCATAAACGCCTTTCCCACGCGTTGCAATACGCTGAAAAAGCCGGAGCCCCTGCGTTTTTGTTTGATCATTCCTGCATCTGTCATTGCTTTGTCCTATCCTTTCCAATCGATCTGCACGCACATCACGGCATTTTTGCCGCCCGTACACGCACCCAATCGATATTCGGTTTGCAAAAGGCGTTCCGGATTTGTAATGACCACCGAGCAGATCGCCGAAAGACCCTTGCTTCGAATCAGCTCCACGTCTGCCTGCGCGATCCGCTCTCCCGCACGCACCTGCTGACCTGCCTTGACCAAAGAGACAAACCCCTGCCCCTGCATTCCAACGGTATCGACACCGATATGGATCAGCACGTCCAAACCGTCCTCACAAAGCAGGGTGTAGGCGTGCTTGCTCTCCGCCACGCTCTCTACACGCGCGTCTAAGGGAGCGTAGATCGTGCCGTCCGATGGCTCGATTGCAAATCCCTTGCCCAAAATTTCGGAGGAGAATGCCTCGTCGGGCACCTCCTGCAAGCCTACCGCCTTCCCCGTACAGGCGGCAAGCAGGCATAATTGTTTTGTTTTTTGCATAATTATAATTCCTCTTCTCTCATTTGCCTTATTTACACTCGGTGACCTTTTCGCGCACGCCGAGCAGATAGGGAACGGACACCGAAAGCTCGTCGATCTTCATATCCACAAAGCGTTGCGTTAAGGAAAGATCTGCCGCCATCTCTCCGCAGATCCCGATCCAACCTCCGTGACGGTGAATCGATTCTGCCGCATACCCGATCAAGCGAAGCACAGGCTCCTCGTTCTCCTCACAAAGTGCCGCAACACGCGGATTTTGACGGTCTGCCGCCAAGGTGTACTGCAAAAGATCGTTCGTCCCCACCGAAAAAAAGTCAACCTCTGCCGCAAGCTCCGCACTCATCACCGCCGCCGCAGGGGTTTCGATCATCACGCCAAGCTCGATCCGCTCGTCACAACCGATCCCCTCGCGCAACAGCTCCTGCTTGCATTCCTCCAAAACGGCACGGCTCCTTTGTACCTCGCTCACACCGATCACCATGGGGAGCATGATAGAGATGCTCCCGTGCGCACCTGCGCGGAGAAGTGCGCGAAGCTGTGTTTTAAAAATTGCCCTCTCCTCTAAGGAAACACGAATACCGCGAAAGCCGAGTGCCGGATTTTCCTCTTTTGGAAGTGCAAGATACGAAAGTTGCTTATCCGCTCCAACGTCCAGCGTGCGTATCACGACGCGCTTGCCGCCCATGCGATCCACCACGTCGCGATAGCTTTGGTACAGTTCTTCCTCGGTAGGAAGACGCTCGGAGGAAAGATACAGCAATTCACTACGCAAAAGACCGATACCGTCAGCACCGTTCCGATACGCGCTGAGAGCCTCCTCGGCACCGCTGACATTGGCATAGATCAGCATACGGTGTCCGCCGCACGTAATGGCAGGTTTGTTGATCAGGGAGCGCAAATACCGCTCGTGCTCACGCGCAAGCTCACTCTCTCGCCCCTGCCGCTCACAAAAGGCATGCTTTTGCGCCGAGGTAGGACAAACCGTTAACGTCCCCTCCCGTGCATCCAAAAGTGCCTCGCACCCCTGCATGGCGGCGTCAAGATCTCCTACCCCCACCAATGCGGGCAGGCCCATGGCGCGCGCCAGGATCGCCGTATGAGAATTGGACGACCCCTCCATGGTCACAAAGCCGAGCAGGTGCTCTCGCTCGAGCCCCATGGTTTGCGAGGGGGTCAGGTCTCTTGCCACCAGAATATACGGCTCTGTGCCATTCGGCATACCGTCAAAGACCGACTCGCTCCGCTCTGTTCCCTTTTCCGACAATGCGTGCAACAGCTGTGCGGCAATATCCTCAATATCCTTGGCACGGGCAGACAAATAAGCATCTCCAATCCCGCGCAATGTCTCTCCAAAGGTGGACGCCGTTTGGCGTACGGCATCCTCTGCCGTACAACCCGTGTGCAAACGATGCGCCAGGCCGTCCAAAAAATCCTCATCCTCCAACAGCATGGCATGGATCTCAAAGATCTCCGCCTCCGCGTCCCCAAGCTCCCTTGCCGTCTTTTCACGCAGGTGATGCAAATGCTCGCCCGTTACACGCAACGCCTGCTGTAAGCGCAACGTTTCTGCATCCTCGCCGCGCGATGCTTCAGGCAACACAGGTGCTTGGATGACTTGCGACTCCCAAAAGCGCAAAACACCGCAAGCACAGCCGTTCCCTATCCCCACTCCGCGAAACATACGCGAGCTTTGCTTTTCAATATTCATTTACAGCCACTCCGTCACCCCAAGCTTCTATGCAAAAGCGCTCCAGCTCGCGGCAAGCCTCCTCCTCGTCCGCTCCCACAAATGAAAAGGTCAGCACACTACCGTGCAAAGCACCCAACGCCATTAAAGAGAGTAACCGCTTGCCGTCCGCCTCTCGCGCCCCGTTTTTAACACGGATCTCCGAGGAAAATCGCTTGGCAAAGGTTGCCAGCTTTCCCGCGGGGCGCGCGTGCATTCCGTTGACGTCCTTTACGGTATAGGTAAATTCTTTCATAGTACCTCCATTGCCTTGCAAAAACGACGTTTGCGCCGCCTTTGCATTCGTTCTTGTATTGCTATTTTTCCTATTTGTGCGCACATTATGCATTTTAAAAAAAATCACGGCAAAAAAAAGAAACAAACGCTTGACATACCGTGTTTTTTTTGATATACTTTAGTTGCATTCAAATCCCATTGGGATAAATAAAAAGGAGAAATCATAATGAAGATCGGTGCACAGCTTTACACCTTGCATGATTATTGCAAAACCTTGGACGATTTTGCCGAGACCTTGAAAAGAGTAGCGGATATGGGCTATACCGCAGTTCAGGTTTCCGGAACCTGCGACTTTGAGGCAGAGTGGCTTGCAGAACAGCTCAAAAAGAACGGTTTGGTTTGCCCTTTGACCCACACCAAGTACGACAAAATTCTGAACGAGACCGAAAAGACCATTGCCGAGCACTCGGTATTCGGTTGCGACCACATCGGTCTTGGAGCCCTCCCCGGTATTTGGGATAAGGACGAGGCGGCTCGCGAGGCGGCTGCTCGCAAGTTTGCGGCAGAGTCCAAAGCAGCAGCGCAGACCATTGCCAAAGCGGGCAAGCTCTTTATGTACCACAACCACCACTACGAGTACATGACCGCGGTTGACGGCAAGAACGTCATGAAATATCTTGCTGACGAATTCGCGCCCAACGAGCTCGGCTTTACGCTGGACACCTATTGGGTAAAGGCAGGCGGATGCGACCCCGTTGAGGAGATCAATCGCCTCTCCGGCAGACTCCCTTGCGTCCACTTTAAGGATTACAAGCTGGAGGCAGACGGCACCAACCACTACACCTGGTGCGGTGACGGTATCCTTGACTTTGAAAAGATCGGTGACGCACTTGCAGCCGCAGGCACCGAGTACGTATTCATCGAGCAGGACAGCACCTTCCCCGATGAGCCCAACCCCTTTGTTTGCCTTGCAAACAGCCGCGGCTACCTCAAGTCCCTCGGCTTTCAGTTTTAATTAAAACACAAAAGAACCGCACACGTCCTTTTATCGGGCTGTGTGCGGTTCTTTTTTTGATTCGGTTCAACGGTAATAGACGTAATATACGATGATGGTGCGCTCCTTGCCACCGTGCTCCAGATCGGGTGCGGTAATGACTACTCCATCCTTGGAGAGCAGCTCCCACGCCTGCATTTGCTCGACCTTGCAACGAAAAATAATATCGGAGGAAGCAAATACGATCATTTCGTCGTCGCGGATATTCAATCCACCGTTCCGCCCGATGACCTCGTCCACGTCGTTGATCTTTTCGGTCACGTAACGAATATGATGGTTTGCCATTTGCTGTGCCATATCCCAACGGTAACGCTTGCTGTTGGGATCTTTTTTGCGGGAAAACAGTTTGAACATACTCAAATCTCCTTCTCTGTGTCTTAAAAGGACACCTGCTTGTCACCTACCAAAAACGCTTTGGCGGCAAAGTACTCGTCACGCAGGCGCTTGGCTTGCTCGGAATTGGGATCAAAATTTTTCTTTTTCAAGGCGCGGAGCATCACGTTTTTAGGCGTTTCCTCGGGGTCGATCAGCTCCAATGCACACACGGCATAGCCGTTTGCCTCCAAGCGTTTGAGTCGCAGAGCATCGGTTGCCGCATCGCAAAGCTTTTGGCGAAGCATGGAGTGCTCGATGATAAACGCAAGTGCTTCACAGCGAATGGTGTGGTTCATCTCATGGTGACAGCAGGGCGTGGAAAGAATGACCTCTGCCCTCCACTCGGTCGCCTTATTCAAAACGAAATCGGTTGCAATATCACACGCATGAAGTGAGATCACCAAATGCACGTGCTCCTCGCATTGATATTTGTTGACGTCCATGCAAAGAAACTCCAAGCCGCCAAAGCCGAGCTCCCCTGCCACCGAATTGCAGTACTCTACCACGTCGGGCTTGAGATCAACACCCGTCATTTTGACGCTTCTGCCAAGCACGTTGGCAAAATAATGGTACACCGCAAAGGAAAGATAGCTCTTGCCACAGCAAAGATCACAAATGCGCAATTCCCCCGACAAAGGTAAATGATCGACACAATCGCGGATCAGCTCCAGAAAGCGGTTGATCTGACGGAACTTAGATTGCTTTTTATCCTTGACACGCCCGTTGGCATCGCTGACGTCCAACAGCTTTAAAAAGGGCTCGTCGCCGCGCAGGATATAGGATTTTTCGCGGTTGTTGCCCACAACGCTCGCCTTTGGCACATCTGCCCCCTGCAAGGCACGTGCCAGCTTATCACCGCCGATCAAGGTCACCTTACCGCTCTTGGAGGAACGAAGTTCGCACTCTCCCACGGTCGTCAGCAAATTGACCTGTGCATACGCCGCGGCAAGCGCGGTAAAACGGTCTGCGTCGTCCGGTGCAACGTTTTCGTGCAACGCCTTGTTGTCGGTACGCAAGGTCTCCGCTTGCGCCACCGTTTGCGTGCCCACACGGCGCAGGGTAATGGTCATACGTACGTTTGCGGCATCGCTCGGCTTGGAGAACACCGCTTTTTTCAGCACGCCCGCCTCTGCCGCCGCAGAGATCAAAGCTCCCATACGGCACAGTTGTTCATTCATCATATCCACTCCTCACTCCCCTTGGTTTTTACTGAAAAACTCGGAGAAAAAGAATTTGCGCTCCTTGCTATCCTGTATCAGCTTGATATTGGTGCGGTGCGCATAAAGCAGAAAGCCCGTGCAAAACACCGCCATGGCAACGTGAAGACCTGCATTGGAAAAGGCATTGACAAACAGCGGAAACAGCAATGCAATTGCAATAGATCCAAACGCAACGAGCTTGGAAGCCAGCACTGCCAACAAAAACACAAAGACCATCAAAGCAAAAATGAAAGGATGAATGGCAAACGCCGCACCAAACAGCGTTGCAACACCCTTACCTCCCCTGAGCTTGTGAAAGGCAGGAAAAATGTTGCCAAAGACCACAAAGAAGGAGGCAAGCGCCGCGCCGTTAAAGCCCCAGATCACTCTGCCGACCCAAATTGCAACAAAACCCAGCAAAAACTCGGCAAGAAAGATACCAATGGCGCAGGATCTGCCATAAGTACAAAACGCATTGTACGTGCCTGCGTTACCGCTTCCGTACGCGCGAATGTCGCTGTTAAAAAAGCGTTTGCTGATCAAAACAGCAGGGCAAATGCTACCAAGCAGGTAGGCAAGGATCATACAGAACACCGCCCCGGCAATATTTACAACGATGCTTTGGTTGACGGAGAGCTTAAAGCTCAAAATCAGCCACTCTACCAAATTCCAAATTCTTTCCACCACAGGCGTTTCTGCCGTGGCGGTCAATAAAACGTTCATAGCTCCTCCGTTAAAACAACTCGATCATTTCCTTGGGACTCTTTGTAAAGTTGCGCACGCTTCCGTCATGACAGATTGCAACCATATCCTCAATACGACAACCGTATTTGCCTGCTACGTAAATACCCGGCTCAAAGGTTACAACGTGACCTCTTTGCAATACGCTGTCCTCGGGTGCACCGCCCGAAAGCCCGGGCTTTTCATGAATGAACATTCCAACGCCGTGGCCCAGCGAGTGACCAAAGCAGCCTTGGTAGCCTGCTTGATCGATGATGTCACGCGCAATGCGATCGAGAGCGCGACAGCTCGCCCCTTCACAAGCCGCCGCCAGAGCCGCGGTCTGTGCCGAAAGCACGGTATTGTAAAGCTTTTTCATATCGTCATCTGCACGGCCAAGCACCACGGTGCGTGTCATATCCGAGCAATAACCATCTACGATTGCACCAAAATCCATGGTCAAAAAGCCTTTTTCCAGCTTCTTGTTACGCGGCACACCGTGAGGGCGGGAGGAATTGCTTCCGGACACCGCAATCACGTCAAACGATACCTTCTCGGCACCGCCTCGGCGCATATAAAGCTCCAGCTCCAACGCCACGTCGATCTCGGTCATATTCGGCGTCATACACTTGATCACGTGCGCAAACGCCGCATCGGTCAGCTCCTGCGCGCGCGCAATGGATTCCAGCTCTCGCTCGTCTTTGTACAAGCGAAGCTGTGACAGCATCACGGATGCCTCACCCGTCAGCTCCATTCCGACAAGATTGACGCGGTAACCCTCAAAGGCTGAATAAGACAGCGTATCACCCTCCAACGCTACGCGCTTGCAGGATCCTGCCTGCAACAGCTCTGCAATCGCCTTCAAGTGTCCACCCACTGGAGTCATGACCTGCATTTCGTGCGTCGTCTTTTCGCGCGCAGCCTCCACGTACCGGGAGTCGGTCAGCAGGTACGCCTGCGTGCGCGTAACGAGCACAACGCCGTCGTCAAAATCAAAATCGGACAAATAACGCTGATTGATCTTATTCGTGATAACGGCGGCATCGTATTCCTTTTGGGTCAATACCTCTTGAAATTTTGACAAATGTGACATAACGGATCCCCTTTTCTTTTTTACCCCTCTATTATAACACAATTTTGTAAAAAAGTATAGTCCTTATAAAAAAATTTTTATTTCCCCTCGTTTTCGACAAATTCGGCACGCGCAAAGCGGTATAATAAGGGCAATAAAAAAAAGGAGGCATTATGCAAGCGGAGGTTTATATCGATTTATATTTTTTGATCAACACAAGCATGAATCTGCTATGCTTGATGATAACGGCTTCTCTTTTACATAAAAGGATCAACCGTTTACGCGCGGCGCTCGGTGCGGCTATCGGAGCACTTTACGCCGTTGCATCGTTATTGCTCGGCATGGGAGGCTGGACGGGCTTGATCGCCGATTGCGGCGCGGCACTTTTGATGTGCACCGTTGCATTTTTTGAAAAAGGGCTTGGCACCAAGCGTTTGTTGCAATGCACGGCGGTACAAGTATTGAGCTCTATGGTCTTGGGCGGCATCATGACCGCACTTTATACCCTGCTCAACCGTTTGGATCTTCCCTTGGAGACTTTGAAGGGGGAGAGTCTATCGATATGGACTGTGGCAGCATTGGGCATTGCGGCGGCTTTTGCAACCGTTCGCGGAGGTCGCCTGTTCGGCTTTTCCCAAAAGACCAAAAGCGTTACGGTGCGCGCCATTCTGTTTGATAAGGAGATCACTCTGCGCGCATTGGTCGATACGGGAAACCTCTTAAAAGAGCCTATCAGCGGCCGTAGCGTCATTGTGGCTCGGGAAGAGCAAATATATGCCATACTCCCTAAAGAGCTCTCAGAGGCGCTGAAAAGCCCTTTTGCGGAGTCTTGGATAAGTGATCCGCGCTACGCATCCCGTATCCGCGTCATTCCCACCCGAACAGCCACAGGAGCGCGTATGATGCTCGCCCTCGTTCCCGACAGCCTGAGCGTCACCGAGCACGGCAGTACCTACTCCGCCAATTATCTCATTGCCCCCGCGCCATTGGGCGAAAATGCAAAGGGCTTTGATGCCATTATTGCCGCCACCTGATTTTACCGAAACGTCTGAATGATTTTTAAGGAGGATCGCATGAATTTTATCAATCGCTTGCGGCTTTCACTCGCCGCCTTTTTGTGTAAGCATAACGGATTGTTCTACATCAACGGCCCCGACGTGCTCCCCACTCCCCTCTCTCCCGAGCGCGAGGCAGAGTGCATGGAGCATTTGGATGACGAAGCCACGCGCTCACTTTTGGTCGAGCACAACCTGCGCTTGGTGGTCTATATCGCCAAACGGTTTGAGAACGTGGGAACCGGCATCGAAGACCTCATCTCCATCGGAACGGTGGGCTTGATCAAAGCGATCAACACCTTTCGCGTTGACAAGAGCATCAAGCTTGCCACCTACGCCTCACGCTGTATCGAAAACGAGATCTTGATGTACATTCGCAAAAACAGCGGTCAGCGTTGCGAGGTCTCTATCGACGAGCCGCTCAACGTTGATTGGGACGGCAACGAGCTGCTCCTCTCCGACGTGCTCGGCAACGATGAGGACAGCATCTCCTACGAGCTGGAGCAATTGGAGGAGCGTGAGCTGGTACGCCGTGCCGTAGCTCGCCTTGCACCGCGTGAGCGTGAGCTGATCGAATTACGCTACGGCATGCGCACGGGCGAAGAGATGACGCAAAAGGAGGTTGCCGATCTGCTCGGCATTTCGCAATCCTATATCTCGCGGCTGGAAAAACGCATTCTGCTTTGTCTGCGCGAAAGCCTTGAGGGAAAAATATAGCACAAAAAACAGCGTACTGCCACACGGCTAATACGCTGTTTTTTTTGCATAGATATGTTTTATTATGCGGGGAACTGAACCTTTGCCATGATCTCCTCAAAGGTAGTCTTGAATGCCTCGGGCTCAATTGCACCAACTGCCATTGCGGCAACCAGAATTGCAGCAACTACAACGGCAATGATCGCACCCAAAAGCAGGGCGCAGAAATAGGAGCGCGCAAAGCTACGGGTGTGACGGTTTTGTGCAGCAAGTGCGTGAATGATCAAGAATACCCAACCAAGAACGGGAATGGAGTACAAAACTTTTCTCCAAAAATATCCCCACGCAGAAACCGGCTTATAAGAGCGCGGAAGCAGTCTTTCAAATTCTTTATTCATAACATTACCCCTTCCTTTGGCATAGCCAAAAATGATGCTACTATAAGATTACCATTTTATTTGCGATTTGTCAATATCTAAACGAAAATTTTTTCTTCATTTTGCAAAAAAAGATATATTTTTTTACAATTTGTGGGCAAAACGGCTTGCAAAATACCCCAAGATATGGTATCATTAAAGAGTAGGAGAGTTCCCTCCCCACATACTTTTTGATAAACTGAAAGGAGCACGATTATGGCTCAATTGATCAAGGTTGGTATTATTGGATGTGGCGGCATTGCCAACGGCAAGCACATGCCCGCTCTCAAAAAGGTAAAAGATTGTGAAATGGTCGCTTTTTGCGATATTATTCCCGAAAGAGCAGAAAAAGCGGCTCGCGATTACGGTACGCCCGATGCAAAGGTGTTTACCGATTACAAGGAGCTGTTAAAGCTGGCAGACGTTGACGTCGTTCACGTTTGTACCCCCAATCGCTCGCACAGCTTTATTACCGTTGACGCACTCGAATCCGGCAAGCACGTTATGTGCGAAAAGCCTATGGCAATCAACTCCGAGGAGGCAAAAAAGATGCTGGACGCCGCAAAGCGCACCGGCAAAAAGCTCACCATCGGTTATCAGTCCCGCTTCCGCGATGACTCCGTCTTTATGAAGCAAGAGGCTGACGAGGGCACGTTTGGCGATATTTACTATGCAAAAGCAACTGCTCTCCGTCGCCGCGCAGTTCCCACCTGGGGCGTGTTTCTCAACGAATACGAGCAGGGCGGCGGTCCTCTGATCGATATTGGAACCCACGCGCTCGACCTCACTCTTTGGATGATGAACAACTACAAGCCCAAGTATTGCGTTGGTACCACCTACCACAAGCTCAACAAGGATACCAACCAGGGCAACGCTTGGGGCAATTGGGATCCCGACAAGTTCACCGTTGAAGACTCCGCATTCGGCTTTGTCGTTATGGAGAACGGCGCTACCATCGTTTTGGAGTCCGCTTGGGCACTCAACACACTCGACGTCCGTGAGGCTGTTACCACCCTCTGCGGTACGCAAGCCGGTGCCGATATGAACGACGGATTGCGTATCAACGGTATTCGCAAGGGTCGTCAGTACGTCTTTAAGCCCAGCTTTGAGGCGGGCGGTGCTGCTTTCTTTGACGGCAACAAGAACGAAAGCCCTGCCGACCGCGAAGAGCGCCTTTGGATCGAAGCCATTCGCAATAACACCGACCCCATTACCCTCCCCGAACAAGCCTACTGCGTTACTCGCATCCTCGAGGGTATCTACACCTCCGCTAAAACCGGCGACATTTATCGTTTTAATTGATAGGGATTTTTGTCAGGACCTTTTGAAAAAGCTCCCGACACCCCAAAAACTTTTATCACATTTATAAGAAATGCTGAACGGGAGCGTGTAGCTCCCGTTCCTTTATTGTGCAACAAGTCATGACCACCAGCCGTGCTGGTGGCTTGCACAAGCCCCCTTGGGGCATTTCACACGCTGAGCCTATAGGCTCGTCGAATTATCCGCCACTTGCGGGAGTTGCCCCACTGCCACAGATGTGGCTACTGTTTTCAGC
>JAZQYE010000225.1:0-37144 GCA_045633385.1 Eubacteriales bacterium
GCGCTGAGCAACCTGGTGTGCGTGCTGTGCATTGGCGGCTTGTTTGCCATTCGCAAGTTCCTCATTTCCAAGGCAGACCTTGCCAAGGAGCTTTCCGAGGAGAACCCTCAAAACGAGGCAAATAAAGAGTAAATCATATCAAAACAGGGCTTTGTCAAATGCAAACTGCGTTTGGTGGAGTCCTGATTTTTTGTAAACCGTACAAACAATTTAGCGTATCAAATTGTGATTTTGATAAAACTTACAAAGAGTTGTGCAATTTGTACAAAAATGGGGGGGGCTTTCGTTGAAAACGCCGAATTTTGACCAAGGTACTTGACAACGACCAAAAAATGTGGTAGAATACACTTGCGGGAGTCTCCGCAAATATATTTTGAAAGGAGAAATCAAAATGAAGAAGGTATTGATCATTGTCGTCGCTGTGCTGCTGTGTTGCTCTTTGTGCTCTTGCTTGAATATGCTAAAGGGGCTTTTGGAGTTGGAGATGACCACCGAGGAAGCAGAGGAAACCACGCCCGTGGAAGAGGAAACCGAAGCACCCACGCCTCAGCCGCCTGCCGCCAAAAAGGAGAGCGTCGGCTTGGAGTATCTGTCACTTGGTGACGGCACCTGCGTTGTTATGGGAATAGGAGCGTGCACCGACCGTGACGTTGTCATTCCTGCGGTTTCTCCCGAGGGAGACACCGTTGTGGGCATTCAAAAAGAGGCTTTTCAGCACACGCTGATCAAATCGGTCGATATTCCGGGAACCGTTACGCGCATTGAATCGAATGCGTTTTACGCATGTAAGTCTTTGGAAACGGTTGTCATCCGCCAAGGCGTGACCGAAATTTGCGAGGATGCCTTTAAAAAGTGCTCCTCCTTGACCACGCTCTATCTTCCCGATGGTCTTGAAATCATCAGAGACAGGGCGTTCCGCGGTTGTACGGGAATCAAAGAGATCTTTTTGCCCAAGGGCTTGCAAACCATTGGAGACGAGGCGTTTGGCAAGTGCTTTGCGTTAAAGCAGGTCACGTTCTCCAACGGTCTTGAAAAGATTGGCGAAAGAGCGTTTTTGGAATGCGCCGAGCTGACCGAGGTGCTGTTGCCGAAGACTGTTTCGGCGGTAGATCCTTTAGCCTTTGTGGGATGCACCAAGCTGACCTTGCAGGTGCACGAACAAAACCCCTTTATTTACGCTTCGGAGAATCGTTTGATCACGTACGAGGATAAAATGCTGATGCTTTCGCTCGGCAACCTTGAAATTCCCGCCGACGGCTCCGTTACCAAAATCGGACCGCGCGTATTCTATGAAAATGCAGATGCCGTTACGATGGTCATTCCCAATTCCGTAACGCATATTGGAGAGTCGGCGTTTTATCATTGTCAAAATTTGAAGACCGTACAGCTTGGAAACAGCCTGGTATTGATTGGGGAAAATGCGTTTTACCAATGCTCGGCATTGGAGCTGGCAGATCTTCCGTCCACGCTGATCTACGTTGGACCGCGCGCGTTTTATGATTGCGTCAATTTGCAAAAGGCGGAATTGGCATCCTCGCTGACGTACCTTGGTGCGGAGGCATTTTATAACTGCTCGTCCTTGACCGAGATCACGATCCCGTCCGGCGTGAAGGCTCTGTACGCAAATACGTTTTGGAATTGCGATCATCTTACGTCCGCTACCGTTGCGGGTAGCGTTCGATCCATTGGAGAAGGTGCGTTTAATAGCTGCTCTGCCTTGAAAACGGTTATCCTGCAGGATGGAATTGTAAGCATTGAAAAGAATGCATTCTATTATTGCCAAGCCTTGGAAGAGCTTCAACTTCCCGCTACGTTGGAGGAGATTGGAGAAAATGCCTTTTATCATGACTATTCCTTAAAAGAGTTGAATTTGCCAAATGGGCTTAAAAAGATTGGCGCGAACGCATTTGAAAATATCGGTGTGCGAGAGCTTACAATTCCCAAAAGCTTGAAAACAATAGGGAATTATGCATTTTATCATTGCTTTTCGCTTCGCTCGTTGAAGTTTGAGGGATTGACGGATAAGCTTTCTATCGGTGCGTATGCATTTGCCGGAGCACCATTTAGAGAGCTTGACCTTTGGTATGTCGGAAGCGGTTCACTTGGAGTAGGTGCTTTTGCAGAGTGTACGCAGTTGAAAAGCGTAGAGCTCCCCGGTGTTGAGATCCTTCCCACAAAGCTGTTTGCCGATTGTACACAATTGCAATCGATTTTGATTTCGTCTTCTACCAAGCAGATTCAGGAGGATGCATTTGTCGGCTGTGAATCATTGACCGATTTTCAGCTTGCAAGCTATACGTTCGCTTTTAGCGTTGTAAAAGGTTGCTTGATCGACGTTGAAAACAAGCACCTGATTTGGGGAAATGACCCTTCGAATATTCCCACCAACGGTAGCGTTGTCAGTATCGGTAAGGATGCTTTTCGAAACAGCAACGTGACCACGCTCGTTTTACCGAGCACCATCGTGTCTATCGGAGAGTATGCATTTGCAAACTGCAAGCAATTGGAGGAGGTCGTGCTTCCCGAAGGAATGCGCGAGATTGGAAGCTACGCATTTTATGATTGCGAAAAGTTAGCCAAAATCAATTTGCCCGACGGTATTACAAGCATTGGTCGAGGTGCATTTCAAAGTTGTGTTGCTCTGCATGAGATCAAAATGCCCGGAGCTTGCACCGTTGTGTCTGAAGATCTGTTTTATAATTGTACGCAATTGCAAAGCGTTACGCTTTCCCCTTATACAACACAAATCGGGGATTACGCTTTTTCAAAGACTGCGCTGGTAAATATCGATCTTCCCAAAGTGATCTTTTACGTTGGTGAGGGGGCGTTTTTCGAATGCACCGCCTTGCAGTCGATCACGTTGCCCGATGCACTTGTCGCAATCTCCAGAAGAGCCTTTTACAATTGCGGCTCGCTTTCGTACGTTTATATTCCCGCAGACGTTACGCAAATCGATGCAACTGCCTTTTACGGATGCAAAGGGCTTGAAAAAATTGAGATCCATTCCGCAAACAAACGGTATTTCGAATCAGGCAATTGCATTGTTGAGCGGAAAGCAAGCAATGAAATTTTGATTACCGGTTGCCTGCCTTCCATTCCTCAAAACGTCAGCAAGGTGGGAAATATGAGCAACTGCGCTCTTACTACCATTACAATTCCCAAAACAATTTCTACCATTTATGCAAATGCCTTTTCGGAGTGCAACGCCTTGCGTGAAATTGTTTATGAGGGAACGGTAGAGCAGTGGTACGCTATGAAAAAGGGAAAGAATTGGTACGGCTCTATCGATATGACCAAGCTTGTCATTCGGTGCTCTGACGGATGCGCCGACGTAGAGCGTTCAAGGTAAAATTTTAAAAGGATTTTGTTTATCAATGACCAAGCTATGTATTTTCGATTTGGACGGTACGGTGCTGGATACCGTTCCGTCCATTGCCCACTATGCCAACGGGGCGTTGGAAAAAAACGGCGTTGCACCGATTGCGGAGCACGAATACAAATACCTTGCCGGCAAGGGAATTGCCAATTTGGTAGAGGGGATGCTGCGCTTTCGCGGCTGTTACAGCCAAGAGCTGTATGCGCGCGTGTATCACGATTACGATACGGCGTACAATGCGGACGTTGCCTATAAAACCACCATTTTTGAGGGGCTCAAGCCCGTGCTCGATCAACTCCGCGCGCGCGGCATTCTGTTGACCATCGTTTCCAACAAGCCCGACTTTGCCGCGCAGACCGTGGTCAAAGCGCTGTATGGGGAGGGGTATTTTGCATACGTTACGGGGCAAAAGCCGGGTGGCGTGCTCAAGCCCGATCCCTCGGTGGTGCTCTCCGTGATGGAGCAATTTGAGGCACGCCCCGCGGATTGCGTTTACGTGGGCGACACCTCCACCGATATGCTCACGGGCAAAAACGCAAATCTCTATACCGTGGGTGTGCTTTGGGGCTTTCGCGGCCGCGAGGAGCTGGAGGAAAACGGCGCCGATGCCATTGCCGCCACTCCCGCGGAGCTTTTGGAGCTGATTTTGAAACGATTTTGTGCTTTGGGAGAAAACAATGTCTGAAATTTTTTACTATCAAAACCGCAACGGCTCGTTGACCGAGCTGTACCGCGACGGCGGATTTGTCTTTCTTTTAAAAGATGCAGAGGGGGAGCACACGCTACCGCTTTATCAAACCGATTTTCAACCCGGGCAGGCAAAAAAGCCATACCTTGGTTACTCCAAGGAGGAGGTCATGGCGTCGGGGCGCGATCTGCTTGGGGAGGCACTGTTAAAAGACGGAGATCCCGACTACGCCGCCGTCAAATCGGCTCTGCCACCTCTTGTAACCGATACCTACGCCATGCTTGGCGGTGTTACCTCGGTTGCGGGGCTGACCGTTGATGCCAACGGAACAGTGTTTCATCAGCTTTCGGGAAGGAGTCGCACCACAAGCCCGATCTTCACCCCCTCCGAATACGATCCCGATCTGGGGTCGCTCAAGCCCTATCAAGCTTTGGTGGGGAAGGAATATCCGTTGCTTTTGTCGGTTCATACCGATGGCAGCAGGACACTGGAATTCCTCTACTTTGTAGAGCCCACCGAGCCCGACCGCGATCCGATTTGCTGGATTCGCATCAAGAGATATCAAAACGCCGCTCCGGAACGCGTTGCGATAGAATACCGTGTGGCAGCCATTGCACGCGAAGCGGACGAGCGTGAGCTGTTTGAAACGCCCCCCTCGGAAGCGTTGTTTTTGGATGCCTTGTACGATACGGTCGGCTTTTGGATCAGCTTTGCGCAGGAGGGTGCCGATTTTGTTTTGCCCGAGGAGGAGCTTGCAAGGGTTGCCAAAAGTGCGCCTGCCTTTGCGGCGCTTACCTTTACGTGTGAGCACGCGCATTATGGGCATCGCTTTTACGGCAAGGAGCTGCACGACCATTTTCCTCCCAATTATATTTTTGCATTGGATGGGTTGATCAGCGTTGGTAAGCATGCCGAAGCACGCGCCGTTTTTTTGCATTTTCTCAAATACGTTTTGCGCTTGGACGGAAAAATCAACTATCGGCAGGGTACGGGCTTGCATTTTGGCGCAAGCGCGGCCGAATACGGTATGCTCCTTTACTTGGCGGGCAGATATCGCAACGCGCTCGGCATTGATGCGCTTGAAAAAAAGGAGCGGCAAAAGCTGATCGGCATGGGCGAGGAGCTCTTAGAGCATTTGGTCGTATGCGAGGAGCTTGACGGTCTTGTACTGATCAAAATGTGTGCCGAGGCGGATACCAACGAGCGCGTACACGTTTACCTGAACAACAATTTGTGGGCAATACGCGGTCTGGAGGCGTTGGCATCTCTGTTGGAGCAAGAGCAGGGGGCACGCTACCGTGATGCGGCAGAGCTTTTGCGTGCCAACGTGACAAATGCTTTGAACCGTTATGCGGTACGTGATACGCGCTTTGGAACGTTGCCGCCGTTTCGTCTCGGTTATACCGCAACGCCCATGACGCTCTCCTTGTGTGAGGACACCTTTCTTCCGCTGGATGGAGATGCCCGCGCCAAATACTTTGGTACGACGTGGCAACGGGATGACATGGGAGACGGTGAGGACGTGATTGAAAATTCGTACGCCAACTACCGATATTACCAGGAGATGCTTTCCTCGATGCTTTTGCCGAGGGAGCACGCCGATGCCATTGTCAAAATGAAGGAATCCATCGGCGGTGAAACGCTTGGCATGACGCGTCTGCTTGCGCAGATCGATGATTGGCCCGTGCTCAATTACGCACGCTTTTTGCTGGAAACGGGAAGGATCGAAAAGTATCTTTTGCTCCTTTACGCGCACGCCACGCACCACGGAGATCCCGATTTGATGACCTATTACGAGCAGGTCAATATTGAGGGGAAGGTGGTTGCTTACGATTGCATCCCGTCGCTTTGGACGGTTCCCACCATGCTTGCATGGTCGTTTGCCTACGAGGAGATGGATGGAGAATGCGTAAAGCTTCTTTCCGCGCTCCCCAAGGCGTGGTATCAGATGCCGTTTGCGGCAAAGGGGATCGGTTATTCCAATGGCAGAATCGACATCTGCTCGGACGGTGAGCAGATCGAAATCGATTTTGACCAGCCACCGCAAAAGCCTGTTGAGATCGTTTGGCGAGCAAAAGAGCGTATTTTGCCAAAGGATATTCGGGTGGGTGCCGCATACGTTGAGGATATTCGCGCCAACGTGCTGATATTGAAGGCAGGCTGCAAGCACGTAACGCTTGCGGTGCGCTGAAAAAAGAGACTGTCTGTTTGACAGAATCAAAAATCCGCGGAGCTGAGAAGCTTGATTTTGAACGGATGATATTTTGAAGGGAGAAAAAACATGAAAAAGTGTATTGCAATGCTGTTGGTGTTTCTTTTTGTGCTGTCGTTTGCAAGCTGTTCGCATCAGGATGCATCCGAGTATGTTGTGAGGGATGGAGAAAATTCATATATCATTTTACCGGAATCCGGAGAGCATGTTTATTGCTATGATCTTGAACCGTATTTGGAGCATATTGATCTCAACATGCTGAAAAAAGCAGAGAGAGTATTAAAAGAGAAAGCGGAACCGTATGAAGCAAATGGGACATACTATGAGTTGGATCTGGAAGACGAAAGGCTGTGCCTTGTTCTATTTGCGTATCTTGATTCCCATACGGGGTGTGGGAATCGTCCGGTTAAAACTTTTCAAGAACCCATCTCTCGCGTTGTAGAGCCTTGATTTTTTTTGAACAGATGATATTTTGAAGGAAGAAAAACTATGAAAAAATATCTTGCATTGTTGTTAGCGCTCATTTGCATGTGTTCGTTTGTGGGGTGCTTTCATTATGTGAAAGCTGAGTTTGGCAGCGAGGAAGAAACGTCCGAAATGTCCGAGTTCGTTGTCAAAGAGGAGGATTTCTATTACGTGATCCTGCCGCAGTCGGGGGAGCGTGTTCTTGTGTTTCCGCAATATAACGACTATATGAACGACGTTGCCTCTGAAATGCTCAAAGCCGCAGAGCCGATCTTAAAGGAGAAAACCGAGCCGTACAAGGAATACGGCGAGCCGACCTACGGCTTTCGATTTGAGGACGGCAGATTGTATCTTCGCGCGCAGGTATATACAGAGCCTGACGGATGGTGCGGTAATCGCAACTACGAGGTCTTTCAAGAACCCATCACACCTGTGATAGAAAATTAAAATCATCAAAACAAAAGTGGGATGTCTCAAGCAACCGTTGAGGCATCCCACTTTGTTATTTATTCAAGTTCTATTTTGTTACCGCCCACAAAAATGCTTGAGATTTGAACATCTTCGTCAAACACGATCAGGTCGGCGTCAAAGCCTGCGCGCAATTGCCCCTTGTTCAGCTTTAAGAGGCGTGCGGGAATTTCTGTCAGCATCTTTACGCTCGTGGGCACGTCAAAGCCGCATTCCTTGGTCAAGGTGCGGATCAAAACGTCGCCCGTTGCAATACTGCCGCAAAAAGCACTGCGGTCGGGCAGCTTTGCCACGCCATCCTCGATGATGTAAGAAACGGCAGTGTCGGAGCGTGTCTCTGTTTGCACGGTTCCTGCAAGATCAATGCTGTCGGTGGTCAACATCACGCGGTCGGTGCCTTTGATCTTGATGATCATGCAAATGAGCTCGGGCGGCAGATGCTTTCCGTCGGCAATCAGCTCGGCGTAAAGCTCGTCGCGCAAATAGGTGCTCTCGATCACACCAAGACTGCGAAATCCGTGGTCGCGCGTGACCGTGGAGGTGCAGGAGTACAAATGCGTGATCAAATTGCAACCGTTGTCAATTGCCGTGCACATATCGTCGTATTTGGCGTTGGAGTGACCCGCCGAGGCGATTACGCCGCGCTCGGTGATGTAGCGGCAAAATCTGCCGTCCTTGTCAAATTCGGGGGCGTAGGTCCATCGCTTGACCGTGTCACCGTACAGCTCCATCATTTCCTCGTAGTCCTCTTGAACGGGGGGCGTGATGTATTGCGGAGGCTGACCGCCGCATTGCGCGGGATTGAGGTAGGGCCCCTCGATGTGCACACCGGGGGCATTGGAGCGGATCAAGCCCTGTTCGCGTGCCTGCAAAAAGGATGCAATGGTCTGTTTGGTATGTGCGTGCGGGCAGGCGAAAACGGTGGGCAGAATGGTGGTAGTGCCGTGCGAGAGGTGAAAATTGCAGGCATCGGCAATTTGCTGTGGTGTGGTCAAATAAAAGCCGTAGCCTACCGCGCCGTGCGTGTGCGTGTCAATAAAACCGGGGGAGAGATAACGCCCCGTAAAGTCGTAGCATTGATCGGCAGGATACTCCCGCTCGGTCACCTCTGTAATTTTGCCGTCCTCGACGTACAAAAAGCCGTCAAACAAATGCTCCCCAATAATGATCTTGTCACTTTTGATCCGAATCATGGTATCGCTCCTTTTTTATCGGCATCGGCGCAAATTTGCCGTACCGTTCTGCTTTTATTATAGCACACCCGCCCGGCGTTTGCAAGAGGGAAGGGGAAAATAACGAAAAAGGGACGAAGCTTTATGCAATCGGCATAATTCTTCGCCCCTGCGCCGCGTTTGAGACGCTGTCTGATATGACCGTCGCATCGCGTGTCGCTTTGACAAAGGGACTGTTCATCCACGAAAAAGCCCTCGTTGCCAAAGCGCACCCGCGTGCGTCTGTTCAGCTTGCGCCCGTAACACGGCGTTTTGCAAAAAGAGGATGACCATCACTCTTTTTACATCTTGCGGCTATCATCCGCAAACGGAATTTTGGAAAAAAAGCTTTCCTTATTTCGTCTTAATGGAGTTCTCGTAGGACTCGATCATCTTCTTGACCATCTGTCCGCCAACAGAACCAGCCTGCTTGGAAGTGAGATCGCCGTTGTAGCCTTGCTTCAGGTTTACACCGACCTCATTTGCAGCTTCCATCTTGAATCTTTCCAGGGCTTCCTTAGCCTCGGGAACAAGAGTCTTGTTGCTTGCCATAGCTTGATTTCTCCTCTTCTGAACGGTTTTTAAATATTATGTAAAACCGTTCATGCCTTCAAATCGCTCGCTTGCGGCAAGCTCTCTTTTGAATGGAACCGCTTTACATAACGTTGTTTTCCGCTCGTTTATCTATATCCTCGAGTCGCGTTGTCCGCGGCTCTGTCATTATTGTGAACCGCAGTCGCTGTTTTATGAATGGAATTTTTTGTAGAAAAATCGGCAATTGAAAGCAAAGAAAAATCATTGCAGCGCAACGCACTGACATTATATTCAAATAATTTTGAATTGTCAATACGCCCACCATCATATATGGTAGTAGGCATATTTCTTGACACAAAATGTTTTGTTAGAATGGAAGGTTGTAACAAAAAGAGCGCCCACCATATGGTGAGCGCTCGGGGAAGTATTTGGTTTAGCTTAACATACCTGTGTTCCGTCGGAGCAGAAGATTTTGATTGCAGGGGTTTTATAGTTCCAACTGCTTGCAAATTTTATAGTTCTCCATTGTGCAACAGTTCCTTGAAATTCGATGGTATTAAGATTACTACAATTGCGAAATGCATAGGATTCTAAGCTTTCTATGCTGGCGGGAAGTGTGATGTTCGTAATGTTACTACAGTCTTCAAATGCATGATCACCGATGCTTGTTCCACCTGTAATTACAACGGTTTTCAGCGATGTAGGAACACAATTTGCATTATCATAATATGTTGATGCACCAAAAATAAAGCCCAAATGGTGATATGGTGTTCCGTTTTTGGTTTGTCCCCCAACAAACGGAATCGTGATACTTGTAAGGCTACTGCAATTCTCAAATGCTCCCCCTCTAATGTTGGTTACACTATCTGGAATCTTGAGGCTTGTCAACCCGCTGCAATTCTTAAATGCCCCCACATCAATACTCGTTAAAGTATCTGAAAATGTAATACTTTCCATCGCGGTACAATCGGCGAATGCAGATTCTTCGATAACTGTTACGCTATTGGGAAGCGTTATACTTGTAAGCGCTACGCAACCTTCAAAAGTGGACTTTTTGATATTTTGCACGCTATTTGACATTGTGACGTTTTGTAAAGCGGTGCAACCGGTGAACGCTGATTCGCCGATTGATGTTACACTATCGGGAAGCGTTATATTCGTAAGAGCGGTGCAACCAGAGAATGCGAATGCTCCAATGTTTTTCATATTATTCGATATTGTTACACTCGTTAAAGCGGTACACTCCGCAAAAGTATAGTCACCGATGCCCGTCAATCTGTCGGGTGTTGTAATGCTTGTCAAGGATGTGCAACCATAAAATGCAGCATCGTTGATGGATTTTAAATTGTTTGGCAGAGTGATGCTTTCTAAAGAAGTGCAATTTGCGAATGCGTAAATTCCGATGGTGGTTGCGCTAGGCATTGTTATGTTTGACAATGCGGTGCAATTGTAGAATGCCATCGAGCCAATATTCATTACCCCTTTACCAAGAGAGATATGAGTTAAAGCATTACATTCATAAAACGCATTATCGCCAATGGCGGTAACGCTATCCGGAATTGTAATTTTTGCAAGGCTACTACATCCTCGGAAAGCATCTTCTTTGATGATGGCGATGTTTTTGGACAACTTAATACTAGTCAAATTGTGACATTCAAAAAACGCGCCCACTCCTATAGCAGTAACTTTGTAGCCGTCAATTTTTTTTGGGATTTTGATATCCGTAGCTGTGCAAGTACCAATATCTATGATGGTACAGGTTTTTTCATCATCGTTAATTTTGTAAGCAAGTCCCTTAGAAGAACTGTTACAGGCAGTAAGTGCAAGGATTCCCACAAAGATGATTAGGGAGGTAAGCAATGCAATTTTAATGTTTTTTCTCACTTTACTTTCCACTTTCACGTTTCAGCCCGTCGGCATTTTTTCTATTATACCATATCTGTAAAATTTTGTCAATACATTAATATAATAAAGCGCCCACCGAAAGGGTGGGCGCTTTAGCGTTTATAAAAGCTCCGCGTTTTGATATTGCACTTTGTTACTTTTTAAATTGCAGCATGGCGCAGGTTTCTTCTGCCCAGCTGTATTGCGTCATGTATTCGCCGTGAAAATCGGGCTTGCCCGATTCGAGATAGCTGACGTAGTCGCACTTGATCAAGCCCGTATCAATGCGGTAGCACGGTGTTTCATGGCACAAAACGCTCTCGGCTCCTACCTTTTTTAAGGTGTTTTTCAAATCCATTACAAGCTGACGTAAATACGCCGCGTTTTTGTTATCGTCCGTGTTGTACGGGAACAAGACGGCACAGATCTGCTTTGCGGTCATGCCTGCACCGTTTCGGTCAACCAAAAAAGCAAACAGCTCCTTGGTCTTTAAACGCTTGAATGCGAGCTGCTTGTTTTTGACGTACACCTCAAAATTGCCAAAGCACTTTACCGTAAGCATTTTTTCTTTTTTGATAACGCCCTTGATGTTGTTGATCTCCTCTTGCACGTCCTCGGCGGAGATGGGCTTCATCAAATAGCCCGAAGCGTGAAGCTTAAAGGCGGGAATGGCGTACTCCTCGTATCCCGTGCAGAATACGATCTTGCAATCGGGGCGCATATCAATGATCTTTTTTGCAAGTGCAAGTCCGCCCATGCCGCGCATATGGATATCCAAAAAGGCAACGTCAAGCGAATGCTTTTGCACAAATTCGAGCGCTTCCTCACAGTTGGAAAATTTTGCGATCTCCGTAATATCGGGGGAAGCCTGAATTGCCGCTACCAGGGCACCGAGCATCAACGCTTCGTCATCAACTGCTATTGCAATCATTTTTGTACCTCCTTTGGAATGGTGATCAGAACCTTGGTTCCAACACCTATCGTGCTTTCAATATTGAGCGTGCCGTTTACCATTACCTTGAGTCGCTCGCGAATATTTCGCAGTCCCACGTGCTTTCGGTCGTTATCCTGCAAGGTGTTGGTGTCAAAGCCTGCACCGTCATCGGTTACCGAAATACAATAAGCCTTGTCGGTCTCGTACGAGAGTACGCGGATCGTTCCGCCGTGGGGCAGCTTCATCAGTCCGTGCTTGATCGCGTTTTCGACGATGGGCTGAACGGTAAGGGCGGGGATGTGAAAATCGTTGGAGCTCATTTCAAAGGTAAAGGTCATATCGGGAAAGCGCACCCTTTCGATGCTGACGTAGTGGTGCACGTGCTCCATTTCCCGTGACATTAAAATGGGCTTGTGGTTATCCAGCTCGCCAAAATTTCCGCGCAGATATTTTGCAAAGCTGTGTACCAGCTCGGCGGCTTTTGGCGGATCCAGCTTGCAGAGCTGCTCGATGCTGCCCAGCGTGTTGTAAACAAAGTGGGGGCGGATCTGGCTGATCATGGTGGAGATCCTGGTTTCGCTCAGCTGTGCGTCAAGTGCTATTTTTTCATTCTCCAATTCACGTGCTCTTGCCGCCGCGTTGATGCTGTGTGGAATGAGGCGGAGCACCATGATCATAGCAAGGGCAAACAAAATGACAAACACGTATTGCGAAATAATGCCGCCCTTCCAAGCACCGAGCACGTTTCCGATCACGTCAACGGCAAAGGCGATCAGGGGGAGAAGTGCGCCGATATAGATCCAACGCTCTTTTTTTCTCATGCATACAAACTCTTTTATCAGGCAGAATGCCAGCAGGACGTTTGCAAGGAGCTGTACGGCGATCCAATAGATCAGCATATCGTAAAAGAGAAGGTTGGCAACGATAGGCAATACGAGGAACACGGCGGTCGAAGCCCCCAAAATGAGGACAGTAACAAGTCCGATCCTTTTGGTCGAGTGAAGGAAAGTGGCAATGACCAGAGAAAGGAAGAACATATAAAACATCATGGAGATGCCTGAGATCGTGGTGTTGAAAACAATGGACTCACTCCAAAAGGAAACGCCGCTTGCGCTGTATGCAAAGTAAGCGCCTGCAAACAAAACGGTAAAGCCGAGTAACCAGATCAGGCGGTCGTTTTTGATATGGATCAAGCTCGAAAACAGGGCAATTCCCAAAAATACGATGGCAACCAGTATCAGCAAAATTCCCGTTTCCCGTTGCTGTTCTCCGCCTGTGATAGCACCCTTTTCAAAATCGATGTTATCCCAAATTGCCACACCCGAAAGCATTTCGTCAATGGCTGTCTCGTTTCCAAAGTGGTGCGGGTTGTGGATCCGGATTTCAACGAGGTCGGTCTTTTGACTGACAAAGGAATAACCGCCCCAGCCCTCGCCGCAGGCAGATCTGCCGAACAAGGGGTTCTCCATATCCATCACAAAGGGCTCGCTTCCAACCTCGTAAATCGTCAGACTGATGTGATCCGTGTAAAACGCAAGCGGTGCTTCCTCACGGTAAACGCCTGCGTAATTCCCAAGGGGATCCAGCATGTGAAAGTTGCCGCGGAGTGTTACGTCGCCCTTGGTAGCGGGAATATGCTCGCCGTTTGTAACGCTGTGCCACTCGCCGTCACCGATTCGGTATTCACCCTCAAAATAGATGTCCGCCACGAAAGGGGGGAGGGCTTGTACGCTGGTGCTCTCGCCAAACCACAAAAGCGCTACGGCAAGCAACAACAGCAACAACACGCCTATTATCGGCAGGTGCGATTTTTGAAATATACGTGTATGAAATCCGTTTTTTTGCTTCGGCATTTCCGTTTCCTCCAAAGGGCGATAGATTATTTTGTATCAGCACTTATTATTATAGCACAACGTTGCCCGTCTTGCAAGACCTTGGCACAACTTATTCTGCTTTGTTTGTTAAAATAGCGGTAACGGCTGTTTGCTTAAAAAAAAACGACAAAAAACAGAATTTTTTTGATTTTTTTGATTTTTTTTGATTTTTTGTAACGCTTTTGTAACCCGGAAGTTGATATAATATAGCTTATTATGGGTTCAACGAACGTATCGTTAACGTGTAAGCACCACGGTTACGCGGTGTAAACGTAAGCTTTGAGAATTCGTTTCAAACGCAGGTCGGCAGGATAAGCGCCTGCTTTTACCGCGATTTACAAAAGAGGGGAGGGCATTTTATGAAATCCATAAAAAGCAAAATTCTTTTTATTGTTATTTTTGCTTTGGTTACGGTATCGGCTTCAGTTGGTTTTGTCAGTTATTATTTAACGCATGAGATCATGCACAATAACGCAGATGAAATGTTAGATTTAGTCAGCCATGAAAAGGCAGCTGACGTTAACTCCATTCTGCAAAGTATGGAGGATACGGTGCATTTTGTCAATATTTATGCAACGGCACTGTTGTCGGACGTGGAACAACTTCAGGATATAGACTTTTTAACGCGTTATACGCAAGACCTCGAAAGCGTATTTACAGAGGCAGCGAAAGAGACCGAGGGTGTCGTTGGTTATTATTTTCGACTTGCCCCCGAGCTGAGCACGCCTCGCTCCGGCTTCTTCTATGACAAGAGCGCGATTGGAGGTGCCTTTAAGGTTCAGCAGGTCACCGACCTTTCGCAGTACGCCCCCGACGACCGCGAGCACGTGGGCTGGGATTATGAGCCCCTGCAGGCAGGCAAGGCGATTTGGATGGAACCGTACGATAACCTCAATAACGGCATTCGTATGATCTCCTACGTCATTCCCGTGTACTGTGACGGCACGTTTATCGGCGTTTTGGGAATGGATCTTGCGTTCGATTTTCTGGCAGCCACTATCGACGATATTTCGGTTTACAAAAGCGGCTTTGCTTATTTGAGTGATGACGAGGGAGAACTTGTTTACAGCTCACGGGAGATTGGCGACGATGTGGAGAACGGTCGTTCTACTTATACCGAGGCTTCTGCTATGCTGGATAACGGAATGAGGCTGACCGTTCGTGTAGGATATCAGGACATCCAGGGAGAGAGTCGCATTCTGTTGCAGAGTATTATTATTATCGACAGCATTCTTGCCGTCGTTTTCATTCTCGCCACGATCTATTGTGCCGACCATATCATCAAGCCGCTCAAAAAGCTGACCAAAATGGCAAAGGCGTTGGTGGATGGCGAAAAGATCACCGAATTGGCAAGCGACGCCAAGGACGAGGTGGGAATCCTTTCCCGCATCTTTATGGAGACTTCCGAAAAGCTGCAGGAAAACATGAGCTACATTACGGCGTTGGCATACCGCGATACCTTAACGGGGGTTAAGAATACCACCGCTTATAACGAAGCGATTGCCGACGTAGAAAAGCAGATGAATTGCGGTCGCCCGCAGTTTGGTGTGCTTGTGGCAGACGTAAACGATTTGAAGCTGGTCAACGATACCTACGGTCACGATGCGGGAAATCAAATGATCCAGCACGCCTCCCGTTTGCTGGGCGGTACCTTCCGTTACAGTCCGTTGTTCCGTATCGGCGGTGATGAATTTGCCGTTATTTTGACGGGCTTGGATTTTGAAAACTACCGTCAGCGACTCAAGCAGCTTGACGAGATGTGCGAGCAGGACGTGATCCCGATCGACGGAACCGACATTTGTTTGTCGCTGGCAAGAGGCGTTGCAATTTATGATCCCGAAATTGACCGCACCTTTAACGACGTATTCAATCATGCCGATCAAGCCATGTATATGCATAAGCAGAGCATGAAGCAGTCGCAGAATGATATTTAAAGGTTTTGAAAAAACTTGCAAAAAAATGCATTTTTTTACAAAAGCTATTGACTTTTTCCATGGAATGTATTACAATATAGGAAATTGATTATTTTGGCAAATCTGTCGAAAGGCAGAGACGCAAAGCTTGGTGGCTAAGCAAAGGATATTTGTATGCTCGACCGGTTGCAAACTGTTTTTGTTTTGCAACCGGTCTTTTATTTTGAAAGGATGTGACCCAGATTGAACCGAGTGTATCGGGAAGAGAAAAAGTTTTTGATCAACGTTGAAGATTTCCGCAGGCACGCACATCACCTGGAGCAGGTCTTAACACAGGACGAACACAACGGCGCATTCGGTTACCGCGTTCGGTCGCTGTATTTTGATACGATATACGATAACGATTATTTTGAAAAGCTGGACGGCGTGGAGCTGCGGCGAAAGATCCGTCTTCGTATTTACGATCCGAGCAACGACTTTGCACTGTTGGAAATGAAGCAAAAGCAGGGGCAATATCAGCTCAAGCGCTCGCTCCGAGTCACACGCGCGGATGCCGAGGAGCTGATCATGGGCAATTACACGCCGCTTTTAAAATACCGCGAGGATTTTGCCGCCGAGTGCTACGCGTTGATGCAGTCGCAGATCTATCGCCCCAAAACGGTGGTGGAATACAACCGCAAGGCGTTTGTGGCAAAGGAGAACAAGATCCGCATCACCTTTGACAATCAGATCGTATCTACCGAGAGCGATTGGAATATTTTTGCCAAGGATCTGAACATGAACGCCGTGCTGGATCCCTTCCACGTGGTGTTGGAGGTCAAATTCAACGGCTTTTTGCTGGATTATATCAAGGATCTTTTGGCAAGCACGCAAAAAAGCGAGCTTTCTGTCAGTAAGTATATGCTTGTACGCCAAGCATCATATAAATACAACGTATTATAACAAGGAGTTTACAGTAGCATGAATGACAAGATTTTAGAGCTGTTTGGGGGACAAAATAATTTGACCTGGCAGGTTATTTTGATGAATATCCTGTTTTCTGCCTTTTTGGGCGTAATCATTTACCTCTCTTATTACCTGACGCATCGCGGAACCATTTACAGCAAAAAGTTTAACGTTTCGCTGGTGGTGCTCACCGTTCTCACGGGTACGGTCATGACGGTCATCGGCAACAACCTGGCGCTCTCGCTCGGTATGGTCGGTGCGCTCTCTATCGTTCGTTTCCGTACGGCGATCAAGGATGCGCGCGATACGATGTATATCTTTTGGGCGATCATCGTTGGTATCTGCTGCGGTGTCAGCGACTTTTTGGTATCCTCCATCGGCAGTGCCGTTGTTTTTCTCATTCTGTTTATCTTCCATTCGATCAAAAACGACAAGAGAATGCTGTTGATCATTCGTGCAAAGCGCGATCTCGGCGAGCCGATCCAAGCCGCAGTATTCAATTTGTTTGACCGCAAGGCTGTTTTGCGCGTGCGCAACACCACACAGGATCGCGTGGAGATGATCTACGAGATCTCCTCCGAGCTGTTGCAACACGCCGAAAGAGGTAAGCACAGCGTATGCGATAAGATCTATGAGCTTGGCGAGATCGAATACGTCAACATCGTCATGCAAAACGACGAGATCTCCGGTTGATTGAATGAAATACCGTATTTTAGGAATTGTGATCGCGCTCTCCCTGTGTCTTTCCGTGTTTGGTGCATTTGCGTATGCACAGTATCAGCCAACGGGGAACGGGACGCGATACCATCAGCATTTGGAGGCAGAGCAAAAGCCTGCCTGCGAGCATACCGACGGCAGCTTTTGTACGCACTTGCCCTTGATCGAGATCAATACCGAGGGTGGGGAAGAGGTGCCCGGTAAATTCTATATTGACGAAAACCAAAAGGAGCAACCGACCCTTTCCGCAAGCGGCGAAACCTACGTGATGGCAAGCGTCAATATTTTTGATAACGCCACGCAAAACAATCACCTGACCGATGCGGCAAGCGACACGGGAAGCGTGCGCATCAAGGTGCGCGGAAACTCCTCGCGCTACCACGATAAGCTCGGATACACTCTGACCTTTGTGGATGAGGCAGGCGAAAACGAATCCCACGCCGTTATGGGCATGGACGCACACCACGAGTGGGCAATGCACGGCCCTTTTCTGGATAAAACGCTCATTCGCAACTATATGTGGTACAACATTTCGGGCGAGCTGATGGACTATGCGCCCAACGTCCGCTTTTGCGAGGCGTTTCTCAACGGCGAATACATTGGCGTGTACGTGATGGTGGAGACCATTACGGCAGGGCAGGTGGCGGACTCGCGCCTGGATCTGTCGGTTCAAAAAAAGGATCAGACCTTTACGGGCTACTGCATTCGTATGGACCGCGGAAGCTCCGAGCTGAAGAATCTGGACACCTTTTTAAACTACACCCTGCGCAATCGGCAGACCATTGATATCGTATATCCCGGAACCTCCAATCTCACGCCCGAGATCAAGCGTGCGATCGAGCAGGATTTTTCTCACTTTGAGCGCAACTTGTACTCCTTTGACTACGGCGACGAGACCTACGGCTACCCGAGCTTTATCGACGTTGATTCCTTTGTGGATTATTTTTTGATCAACGAGTTCACCTCAAACTACGATGCGGGCTGGCTCTCGACCTACGTTTACAAGGATATTGACGGCAAGCTTGACCTGTGCGTATGGGATTTTAACTCGGCGTGCGATAACTACAAGGACGGCGCAATGGATCTGACCGATTTTCAAACGCATTATCAACTATGGTTCGTTATGCTGGTCAAATCTCCCGAATTTACCGAGCGGATCATCGAGCGGTACAAGGAGCTGCGCCGTACCTATTTCAGCGAGGAGTATCTCAACCGCTACATCGAACAGACCGTTGCGTATCTGGGAGATGCGGTCGAGCGCAATTTTGAAAAGTGGGGCTACACCTTTGAGGAGGGCAATGGACTGCTCGTTCCCGCAGAGCGCAACGTTCACTCCTACGAGGAGGCGTTGGAGCAGCTGCGCTCCTACATTGAGGTGCGCGGAGAATGGATGGATGCCAATATCGACAGCCTGCGCCAATACTCGAGCGAATCCAGAAACAAAAAACAAAACGAATCGAGGCGGTGATCTGAGACATGAAAAAATATCTGATACTTGTCGCCGTACTGATCGCACTCGTTTTGCTCGGAGACGCGCTTTATTACCGCGTGGGACTGTATATTCCTTGCAGTACCAATGAGCCGGTCAGCGTGATCTCCAAGATCGAGGACGGGCAGATCACGCAAAAAAAGCCCGACGGCAGCTACGAGATCATTGAGATCAAGGGCGTGAATATGGGTTCGGGTGTTCCGGGCTACTGGTCCACCGAGTTCCATATTGACAAGGAGACCTATTTGCGTTGGTTTGGTATGATCCAGGATATGGGGGCAAACGTTATTCGCGTTTACACCATTTTGTCGGAGGATTTTTACAACGCCTTTTACGAGTACAACAACGGGCGTGAGGAGCCGCTGTATCTGATCCAAGGCGTTTGGGTCAACGATTACGTGCTGAACTCGCACCACAACATTTACGACGATGCTTTTTGTGAAAACTTTTACACCCACTGCAAAACGGTGGTGGACGTGATTCACGGAGAAAAAAAGATCTATAAAAATCAATTGCACAGTGCCGGCTACGGCTCTTACCTCAACGACGTTTCGGATTGGGTGCTGGGCTATATCTGGGGCGTTGAATGGGAGGACCTGACGGTTGCCTATTCCAACGACTATTACAAGGAGCAATCCGAATACAACTCCTATGCGGGAAAGTATCTGTCTTCCTCCGAGGACGCAAACGCCTTTGAGGTCATGCTTACCATGGTGGGCGACCGCACGCTCGAGTACGAGATGAAGCGCTACCGTGAGCAACGCGTGTTTGCATTTTCCAACTGGGTGACTACCGACCCCTTTGATTATCCCGAAGAGGTCGCACGGCAGTTTTCCAAGTGTAGCAAGGTGGATATCGAAAACATTCAATGCAGTAACGAGGTTTTGTCGGGTCAGTTTGCATCCTACCACGTTTACCCCTACTATCCCGACTATTTGAATCTGTTCAGCGACGAGGAGTGGGAAACGCTTGAGATCGGAGACCGCTCCCTGTACGCCACCGAGGACGGCAAGACCAACACCTATCTTGCCTACCTGCAATGCCTGACCAATTACCACACCGTTCCCGTGCTGATTTCTGAGTTTGGCGTTTCGACGGGTCGCGGCATTGCCCAAATCGACCCCAACACGGGCAGAAACCAGGGTAATATGTCCGAGCAGGAGCAGGGCGAGGCTTTGGTCTCCTGTTATCAGGATATTATGAAGAGCGGCTGTATCGGCGGTTGTGCCTTTATCTGGCAGGACGAGTGGTTCAAGCGTACGTGGAATACCATGTACTCGGTCGATCTCGAACGCACGCCGTATTGGTCGGATTATCAAACAAACGAGCAATACTTCGGTCTGCTTTCCTTTGACCCCGGCGAGGAGAAAAGCGTTTGCTACGTGGACGGTGATATTTCGGAATGGACCGAGCGTGACGTTGTTGCGCAAAACGCCGACGGCAGCAGTATTTCGATGAAGTACGATGAAAGATTCGTATATCTGATGGTGAAAAAGAGCGGATTTTCGATCGATAACGACAAGCTCTATATCCCCATTGACACCACGCAAAAGTCGGGAAGCAACTATGCCGCAGGCGAGAACGTTAAATTTGATCGCGCCGCCGACTTTTTGCTGGTGCTGGACGGAAAAGAGAACTCGCGCTTGCTGGTGCAGGAGCGTTATGAAGCACTGCGCGCCAACTATTCCAAAGAGGTGTACGGCTTTAACACCTATTACGAGGGCAACGTTCCCGCCGCAGATTCGCCGCAATTTCGCGAGATCTATCTTGTTTTGCAGCTGGAGTCGGAGGAGGGAACCGAAAACAGCAAATTCCATACGGGTCTTTTGACCTACGGAAATGCAAATCCCGTTTCGGACGAGTTTAATTCGCTTGCCGATTTTTGCGCAGGTGACGGCTACGTTGAGATCAAGCTCCCGTGGCAGCTGCTCAACTTTATGGATCCTTCCCGTATGATGATCCATGACGATTACTACGAGCACTACGGTTTGGAGGCAATTGCAATCGACCGTATTTATCTTGGTCTTGGCGACGGTACGGAATCGCGTATCGAAATGAAAGACACCAAATTGAAGGCGTGGGATAACAAGGTAACCTCCCACGAGCGCCTCAAGGCGTCTTATTACATCTTACAAGCCTTTTGGAAAGAGGACTAAAACGTGATTTTGGAAAGGAGCTATTATGATTGAAACACTGCTATGGATCTATATTGCGGTCTGTTTGTCGCTGATTTTTTTTCAATGCCTGTTTATTGCAATCATCGCGCTCCGTTCCTATTTTGACCGTCGCGTGATAGAGCGCAGGTATCGGGAGATCGTCGGTCAGCTTGAGCGGATCTCCCTCAACCAGCCCGTTGCCGACGAGCATCAAAGCTTTTTGAAAAAAGAGCTCTTTCTTACCCCTTCGCTCTATTGCTACGAAAAGGCGTTGCGTCGGGTGTTTGACGAGATTGAAAACGGTACGCTTGCTTTGCGCGACCCGAACGAGATCACAAACGTGATCATCGATATTCGTCACCGTGCCAAAAAAGGGGACGAGAGATCCAGAGGACACTCTAAGATCCGCATGAAGCTGCGCCCCAAAAAGTCGCTGATCCAACCGCTTGCCAAGGAGCTTGCGGAGCGCTATTTGGGTGAATATGTTCGCCAAACCGCCCCTGCCATCGTTTCTTTGACCGCATCCTATCGCAAAAAGGACAATATCGTTCACCTGTTTTACATATTCATGCTCAAAAAGTACGGCTATTTACGCCATTGCTACACGTCTGAGCTGGTTGCAAATTTGCGCGATTTGTTAGACGACGGCGATTCGGTTTGCGCCGAGGGAATCCTGTTGGCAGTGTATCAGATCGGAGATCCCCACATTACGCTGGACGTTTTACGGCAGGTCGATCAAATAGACCGATTCCTGCACCCCAAAATCGTCAGTGACGGATTGCTTTCGTTTGCGGGCGATGCGCTGTCTTGGCAAAAGCTGATGCTGGAGCACTTGCACGAGTTTTCGGAAACGATGCAGGTCAATCTGCTCAACTACCTGCGCTTTGCGTCGGGTGACCACTGCGAGCGCGTTTTGCAGATGCTTCAAAACGAAGAGACTTATGACGAGGTGCGTTTTTCCTGCATTCGTTATTTCGGCAAATATCCCTATGAGCCCGCTTACGATCTGCTTGCCGCGTTTGCCGCAGGCATTCCCGAACAGCGCATCGAATACGCTATCGTTGCGCTTGCCGTTCTCCGACGCTACCCGCGTCAGCGAACGATCGATATTTTGCGTGCACAAATCGGCAGCTTCAATTGGTTCGTTCGTTACAACGCGACCGAAAGTCTGGAGACCCTTGGCATCGAATATCAGGATCTGGTCGATATTTTTGACGGTAAGGATCGCTTTGCAAGAGATATGCTGCAATATCAATTCGACCAAAGATATATTCTTGACGGGGAGGTTTGAGAGTGAAATACGATTTTATCAACGCCGTGGCGGAATTTTTAAAGGGTATTACGGTTGGCTACGGTACGTATCTTGTTCTTTATTCCACCTTTCTGTTCGTTGCGGTCATCGTAGGTGCGCTGGTTCTGTATTACCGTAATAAGCGCATGCGGTACCAGAACGTAGTGGAGAATGAGTATCAGATCCCCATTACCATCGTCGTTCCCGCTTATAACGAGGAGGTCACGGTCGTAGAGACGGTAAAGTCTCTTTTGACGCTTGAGTATCGCTCCTACGAGATCATCGTTGTGGACGATGGCTCCAAGGATAATACCTCGGGCGTTTTGCGCGAGGCATTCGATATGCACCCCGTGCGCCGACCGATCCGCAAGCAGATACCCTGTAAGGACGTTGACACGATT
The DNA here is from genome assembly GCA_045633385.1 of Eubacteriales bacterium. Lineage (GTDB taxonomy): Bacteria > Bacillota > Clostridia > Oscillospirales > CAG-272 > UMGS1865. Next base: position 22,559 of record JAZQYE010000225.1, read on the forward strand.
TACGAGTGCTTTACCGAAAAGGTTCCGCTCGTGCTGGTCAGAAAGATCAACGGCGGAAAGGCAGACGCCTTGAATATGGGAATCAACGCCTCCAGATTTCCGTACTTTATTTGTATGGACGCCGACTCCGTTTTGCAGGCAGATTCCTTAATTCGCATTACCCGTCCCGTAATCGAAAACGACGATATCGTTGCCGTTGGCGGCGTGGTACGTCCCTGTAACGACGTCGAATTGGAGGGCGGACGCGTCAAGCACTATCAGCTCCCCAAAAACCTGGTGGCTTGTATGCAGGTCGTGGAGTACGACCGCTCGTTTTTGGCTACCCGTATCCTCTTTGACCAATTCAACGGCTCTCTCATTATTTCGGGCGCGTTTGGATTGTTCAAAAAAGAAGCCGTCATTGCCGTGGGTGGCTACGACAGCAAAACGATGGGTGAGGATATGGAGCTTGTAGTCGATCTTCACAAATACTGTACGGCAAACAAAAAGCCCTACGCGATCAAGTATGCAACCGATGCGGTTTGCTGGACGCAAGCTCCCGAACGCTTAAAGGACCTTTGTAAGCAACGCAAGCGTTGGCATCTCGGACTTTTTCAAACGCTGATGAAGCATCGCTCCATGGCAACCGATTTCAAAAGCGGCCCCGTCAGCTTTATTTCCTATGCGTATTTCTTTATTTACGAGTTTTTGTCACCCTTTATCGAGTTTTTCGGCTTGATCGTTACGTTCTTATCTCTTGTTGCCAAGCTGATCAACTTTAAATTCTTTTTGATGTTTACCGCAATTTACGCATTGTTTGGCGCGGCACTGACGCTGACCTCGTTTTTTGCGCGAACACAGACCTCCGAGATCAAGCTGACCGTGCGCGACGTTGCAAAAGCGGCTTTGATGTGTTTGCTGGAGATCGTTTTTATGCACAACGTTATGACGTACGTGCGCGCCACCGCCTTTATCGGCTACCGTAAAAAGAAGCTGCAATGGGGACGGATCGAGCGAAAGAAAATCAACTTAAAGTAAGGAGGAGAGACCATGCAAAACAAACGGCTTTTATGGCTTATGCCGATGATGATCGTCCTGCTGATCTCCATGCTTACGGTTACGGCGGGTGCCGCGGTTTCCTTTTCCGAGGAGAACCGAGGCGACAGTCAAAGCGTGTTTATTGCGGGCAACCCCGACCTGTATCCCATCGAATACTTCAACCCCAATACCAAACGCTACGAGGGCGTAATGCCGATTTTGTTCGAGCGTATTTCCGAGGAGTGCGGACTTGATTTTACCTACATCTACGCATCTGCCGAAAACAAGCAGCAGTATCTGGCGCAAAACGGGCAGGTAGATATCGTATCCGCGTACGTCAACGATCGCATCGATACGCAGTACGTTCCGCAGGAGAGTGCGTTGCTTCACTTTACCTATAACGGGCGCACCCAAACGGCAGTCATTGGCTTTACGTCGGTTTGTGACCAAACGGTAAAAGAGAAGATCAGTACGTATCTGGAGGCGTTGAGCGAGGAGGAGCTGACGGCAATTACCGTTTCCTACGTTATGACGCACCAAAGAGAGAGCGCCAAAAACGCATGGATCTTGCCAACCGTTATCGCGGTGATATTGGTCGCGCTTGTCGTTTTGGGCTTGCTGTTCTACCGCAATCAAAAGAGGACGGTGGAGCAAAAAAAAATCAACCCCAAAAGCGGACTGTACAACAAGAGCTATCTGGACGTTATTTTGTATTCCTTGATCCACGATTTCGTCCGCAAGCGCTATTATGCGGTTTACGTCTCCGCAAATTATGAAAACCTGCTCAAATACTACACCAAGCCCCAATTGGTCGCGCTGTCGGATTATATATCGCGCACCTTGCAGGCTGAATTGCAGGATCGCGAGTTTGGCATTCACGTAGGTGAAGACGTTACCTTTTTGCTGTTGATACAAGCCCCCAATCAGGGGCAGGCAGAGCAAAGGGTTGACGCGCTGATTCAAAGGCTGAACCTTGAAAACGAGATCTTGAGCGACGATTATCGCGTAACGATCTCGGCAGGCTGTTACGGACTTTCGCAGGCACGCGAGAGCGGCGAACGCATTCTCGACGTAACGAGCGAGGCATATCTTTACGCCGAGGAAAACGCGCTTCGGTACTTCTTTATCGACCCTGTATTCCTGAAGCGGGTGGATCGTAAGGCGCTTTTGCAAAAGGAGACCGTTCAAGCGATCAAAAAGGATCAGATCCTGTTCTATCTGCAATATATTGTGGATATTCAAAGAAACGTCATCATCGGTGCAGAGTCGCTCTCCCGTTGGGAGCACCCGCGTGAGGGACTGCTGTTCCCGGGGGCTTACATACAGCTGATGCAGCACGCAAACAACATTCATTTGTTGGATTTTTACATGCTTGAAAAAAGCTGTCAACAGCTTGCACGCTGGAACACGGACGAAGCGAACGGCTTGAAGATCTCCTGCAACTTTGACCGACAAACCGTTGCACGGGAAGATTTTTACGACCGTGTCATGGAGATCACCGAAAAATACGGCGTCGATCGCAGTCGCCTCGTTTTGGAGATCACCGAGGATACCTTTGTTTACAACAAAGAAAACGTGATGCAAAACACGGGCAGACTGCGTAAGGAAGGCTTTAACATAGCCCTTGACGATTTTGGCAGGGGAAGCTCTTATTTCCAGAATCTGATCGAGTATCACGTCTCCCTTCTCAAGCTGGATCGCATCTTCGTTGCCATGATGAAGACCGCGCCCGGCGAAACGCTCATCCGCGGAATCGTAACGGCGGCGCACGATCTTGGACTCCACGTACTGCAAGAGGGCGTAGAGACCTACGCAGAGCTGCAAACGTGCAAGGCGTTTGGCATTGATATGGTGCAGGGCTTTGTGTTCTCCCGCGTCATTCCCGGCATCGAGGGCGATCGCGTCAGACGCCGTTTGGCTGCTCGTCTGTTGGAGGAGGGCGCACCCCAAAACAGCTTGCAGACCTATGCCGACGTCAACCCCGACGCCGAGGAGGATAACGTTTACGAGGACGATGACGAGGAGGGAAGCGCTTACGGTACGCGCTACCGTTGGAGCTTTTTGGCTCGTTTGCACCGCGCTCCCGAGGAGATCGCCGGTTACTATTCGGAGCTGAAGAACGCATTTTTGAAATACAAAAAGGTTCGTTCCCGTATCAGCTGGAGCTACGATACCGTCAGCTATCGCCACGCACCTGCGGCAAAATTCGTCATGCGTCAAAAATCCTTGTTGCTCTATCTTGCTCTGCCGCCCGCAGAATTTGAGGAAAGCAAGTATTTCTTTGTAGATGCATCCGAAAAGAAGAAATACGAGCAGGTTCCGCTTCGCTTAAAGATTCGCGGCAGCCGCGGCTTTAAGCACGCCTTGGAGCTGATCGAGGAGCTTGCCAAGCGGCTGGAATGGAAGGAACAGACCGATTTTACCGCACAGGATCACACCTTGCCGTTCAAAACGGTAGAGGAGCTGATCGAGGTAAAGCTGATCAAAATAAACGGCAAGGCACTTGCCGTAGAGGAGCTTCCCGCACCGCAAAAGGTGCAAAGCAACATTTCTTATCAAGCACCGAATTTTTCAATTGTAGAGCCTGTTAAAGAGGAAACATCAATGGAGGAAAATACCATGGAAAACAATTCGACCATTACGCAAAATATTGCGGACTTTATTTACGGTACCTATTACCGTTGGAGCTTTACCGCACGCCTGCACCAAGCGCCCGAAAACGTTGCCGAGTATTACAACGATATCAAAAATGCCTTTTTGCGCTACAAAAAGGTCAAGTCGCGCATCAGCTGGAGCTGTGATACCATTACGTTTGGCAAGGAGCAGCTTGCAAAATTCGTGCTGACGCAAAAAACGCTGTACGTATATCTGGCACTCTCTCCCAAGGACTTGGAGGGAACCAAGTACTTCTTTACCGACGAGTCGGATATCAAAAAGTACGAAAAGGTTCCGGTTCGCGTGCGCGTTCGCAGTGAGCGCGGTGTGAAGTACACCATCGAGCTGATCGAAAAGATCGCCGCTCTCAAGGATCTGCAGCTTGCAAAGAACTTTGAGGTCACCGATTTCACGCTCCCGCACGAAAACGTTGAAACGCTGTTGGATCGTCAATTGATCAAAAAGATCGATTTGATCGAATCCGTCGTGGTCTCCGAGGAGGAGAGCGAGGAGGAGAGCGTAGCGGCTGCTGCCGTTTTGGAGGAGGCACCCGTTGAGGAAGCACCTGCCGAGGAGCCGGTCGTTGAGGAAGCACCCGTCGAGGAAGCACCCGTCGAGGAGCCGGTCGTTGAGGAGGCACCCGTCGAGGAAACGCCTGTAGAGGAGCCGGTCGTTGAGGAGCCCGTTGTGGAAGAAACTCCCGTTCAGGAGCCCCCCGTTGAAGAGCCGGTACAGGAAGAGCCCAAAGCAGAAGAGACCGTTCCTGCGCAAGCAACGTTCACCGTGGTTGAGGAAACGCCCGCAGAGCAGATTCAAAACGCGGATCTTGCCGAGGCTGAGACCATTCACGTTGCCTTCCTGCAAAAGCTTTGCCAGCAGTTTGACGCCGACGAATTAAACGCGCACGTCAAGGTGATCTACAAAAAGAAGAGAGAAAAGAAGACGAGTATCTTCGACATCATCATGAAGAAGAACCGCTCTTGATCTGCCAAAGCTTTCCACCTTCATCAAGTAAAAGGAGCGTAAGCCAACTTGAAAAAGCATTTATTATTGATTGTAATTTGTTTTGCATTGTTACTGACATCATTTGGTTGTACGGCCGATTCCACAGAAACCGAGAGCACGCAAACGCCTTCGCAAACTACCAAAGATCCTTCGTTGCAGGAGACGACCGATCCCTCCGTTGATCAAGAGCCGACCGCCAAAGCCATTTGGCAGGACGCCAATAACGTCGTTCTTCTTTGGAGCAACGAGGCAAATCACGAGTACAGCATCTACCGAAGCAACAGCCCCGAGGGGAGCTTTGCGTATCTCGGCAAGAGCTTGACGGGCTCTTACCGCGATGCCACGGCAACCTATCCAAACGCGTACTACTACAAAATAAAAGACAAAGATCTTAAAACACAGCAGGTACGGGAGCTTGAGCCGATCGGCGCGGTCGTTGCGCCCGAGGAGGTGGACTCTGTCAGCGTGATCATGTATCACAATTTTGTCAGCCAAGAGGATATCGAAAACGGCATTGAGTTTGAGGAATATTCCATCTCTCCCGCCGATTTTGAAGCGGATCTGATCTGGCTGAAGGAAAACGGCTACGTTACCATCACGTCAAGAGAGCTGTTGTATTATCTGGAGAACAAAGAGCCCATTCCGCAAAAGGCGGTCATTCTGTCTATCGATGACGGCTCGTGGGGCGTATATACCAACGCTTGGCCGCTCTTGAAAAAGCACGGCATGAAGGCGGATTTCAACGTCATCGGCGCGCAGATCGATGCTACGTGGGAGCTGCTTCATTCTGGCGGAACGCGAGAGGGCGAGCCCGCACCTTTTTGCACGTGGGAGGAGCTGATCGAAATGCAGCAAAGCGGAGAGATTAACGTATGCTCCCATACCTACGGTATGCACGTGTATAACAAAGAAAAGCGCGTGGGCATGAGCATGATGGAAAACGAGACCCCCGAGGCGTTTGCACAAGCCGTTCAAAAGGACTACAATCTGGTTTTGAGCTGCATGGAGGGCTGGACGGGCATTATGACCGAAACGGTGGCTTATCCCTACTCCAAGAGGAGCGCGACGGGTGACCGTATCGTTTTGGAAAACACGGGGTACAAAATTTTGATGGCGGGAAACGGCGCCAGAGGCACGGCAGGGAACTACTTTGTCAGGGGCTGTGATTTTGTCAATCAGCTCACGCTCATGAGCCGCCCGTGCCGAATGGACGGAACCCCCATCAGCGTCTATCTTGAAAACATTCAAGTAAGGGATGCAAAAAACGGAGTCAACGTTTCGAATGCGTAGTGGCTTAAAGACGAGGGCAGTGCCTGCATTGATAGCCCGATGCATTGGTTATACAAATGAGAAATCGGCACGATAAAACAGAAGAGAGAGTAACACGGAAATAAGGACCGTGAAGCTCTCTCTTTTTTTTCGTTTTGTGAGGCTTTTGCTATCGCAATAGTGGAGTTGCTGTGCAGTGAAGTTGAAAATCGGTGATTTTGTAAACATATTTTCAAATGCCGCTTTTTTAAAAATAAGGTTTGACATTTCAGGTATATTGTGCTATAATGAATAGGTAAAATTTTGTAAAAAATCTTTTTACGAGGTGGAAAACATGAAAAGAAGTCTGTTGACCAGGATCACATCGGCATTTTTGGCGTTCGTGATGGTCTTTTTGATGATTCCCGCAAGCGTTTTTGCTTCTTTTGCGGATGCGTTGCAAAACGGCGCGGATTCCCGAAAAGACATGACGATCGTGCTTGTGTACGATGCAGAGGATTTCTACAACATTCGAAACGATCTGAAGGGTACCTATATCCTGATGAACGATATCGATCTTTCGGGCTACTCCAATTGGGAGCCGATCGGTACCGTTGAGGCGCCGTTTGACGGTGAATTGCTCGGCTCGGGATATACGGTTCGCGGATTGCAGATCACGGCCCTGCCCGAGAGCGAGGACGGCGATCCCGTTTACGTTGGCTTGTTTGGCTACAACACGGGCTTGATCCGCGATTTGCGCCTGGAGGGAAGCGTAACCGTCAATGCACAAGGCGTTCATGCGTACTTGGGCTCTTTGGTTGCGTACAATGACGGAAACGTGATCAACTGCTACGACGGCGTTGATTTTACGGAGTATGCGGTTGCCGATAATTCCCTGTACGGCGGCGTTAAGAATTTGGATAAGACATCCGGTCAGGCGTTTGAGCTGGGTGCTGACGGCACCTTGACCTTAAAGGGAAGTGGCAAGACCTATGCAAACTACACCGTTCTCATCGGTGAGAGCACGCTCTCTGCCATTTACATCTTTTTGCAAAACGTCAATCTGACCGATTTTGTGCTGGATGCAAGCGCATGGACAAAGGATATTTATATCATCAGCCAAGGCACTTCCAACAGCATTCGCGCAAAGGAGGATGCAATTGCCATCAACGCGCCCAATGCAAACGTGATCGTATTGGGTGACGCACCGCTGACGATTTACGGCGGTAATGGTAGCAATGGAGAGGCAGGAAAAACCGAACAAAAAGACGGAACTGACGGAAAGAGCGGTAAAGCTGCGATTTCCGCAAACACGCTGACTGTATCGTTGGATAACGAGAGTGTACTTGCGCTTTACGGTGGAAACGGCGGCGTGGGTGGCAATGGTGCCGTTGGTGATAGCGGAAAAGGTGAAACTGCGGCTCCCGGTGGAACCGGAGGAAAAGGTGGAAACGGTGGAGATGGTTCAACCGCATTAACTTGCAGTTCGCTTGTTGCTGTTACTTTGATCAATTTTTACGCCGGTGTAGGTGGTAAAGGTGGCGACGGAGGCAAAGGTGGACAAGGCGGAACCGGAAAATCTACCAGCTTCTATACAGATTTTGGGGGCGCGTTAGGTACACAGTCAGATGCTGCCAAGAATTGGGCGAATAGTTTTGAGAGTAGTGCCAAAAGTGCAAACAAAGGCGGAACCGGTGGAGACGGAGGCTATGGTGGAAAAGGAGGAGACGCATTGCCTCCGATCGTAGCATCCAATGTTGTAGGTTCATTCAATCAATTTGCAGGAACAATTGGCATTTCCGGAAATGGTGGAATGGGCGGAGCCGGTGGAAGCGGAGGTACATGCTATGTTAGTGCTTGTTATCAAAACTGGGGCGACAAATATCATAACAGAACATGGTATGGTTCTGTTGGTGATAGTAAAGAGTCTGTACAGCGCGACAACTATGGAAATGGTATATCACAGGTATCTTGGAGCATTCAAACGATTTCCGGCGGCAAGCAATACAATCTTTACACGGTAGCGGACAAGATCACCTACGGTTCGGCTCTGCAAAAGGCGAACGGCTATGGCGAAAAGCTCGTGTCTGTCAACAGCGCAGAGGAGCAGGCGATCGTTGCAAAGCTGCAAGCTCTTGCGGGTGACGGACAATATTGGCTCGGTCTGACCCGTAAGGCGGTTTACCAAAACGAAGCAGCTCTTGATCTTTGGGTATGGGAGGACGGAACCGAGTTCTCCGAAAACAATCCCGCCGTTTACACCAATTGGGGGGCGGGTGAGCCGAACAACAGCGGCGAAAACGAGTGGTATGCGCATTTGTCCACGGGAGGCTTTTGGAACGATGCCATGGGCGACTCTCTGCTTGCAGGTTTTATTACCGAAAAGGACGTTGCGGTTACCGTTGCTCCCACCATTGTCAAGACCTTTTACGGCTACCACACGGTGGATGCCGTAGAGACCTGCGCGGGGGAGACGTTGGATACCAACTATCCCACCGATATTTACGTAGATGCAACCTCGGTGCAGGGGGCTTACTACGTTGGAACCGAAAGCAACCCCTACGCGGTCTTGCTGGCGGTCTCCTCCAAAACGGACAGCGCGTATAACGTGCACTCCAAAACCGAGTTCATTTATTTTGGCGCGTTTGGCGGTTGTACCACCGTCAAGGCGGTCAAGATCCCCGAAAACGTGCGCGGCATCGGACCTCGCGCATTCTACGATTGCGAAAAGCTGGTGCAGGTCATTACCACCGCACCCATCAACGAAATTGCAAGATACGCGTTTGCCGAGTGCAATGCGTTGAGCGATATGAAGCTGGTCGATCACAAAGAGGATCTGCGCATCGGTCAAAACGCGTTCCAAAACTGCTCTGCCTTGACCGATATCGTCATTCCCGCAGGCACGACACAGATCGGTGCTTACGCATTTGCGGGAGCAAAGAAGCTCAAGGCGATCACCATTGCCGCAGGTATTGAGGAGCTTGGCGCACACGCCTTTGCTAACTGCGAAAAGCTGACCACCGTAACCGTTGCGCAAAATGCCAAATTGAAGGTGATCGGTGACTTTGCGTTTGAAAATTGCGTATCGCTCACGGGCGTTCGTTTTCCCGATACCCTGGAGCGCATTGGCATAAGCGCGTTCCAAAACAACACCTCGTTGCAGTACATCTACGTTCCCGCGGCGGTCTCCTTTATTGGTGCAAAGGCGTTTTACGCTTGCCCTGCGGTGACCTCTATCGTAGTAGCCGAGGGGAACGAGACCTATTATTCCGGCACCTCCAACTGCTTGGTGGAGCGTGCGAGCGGACGTATTTTCGTCGGCTGTCAGTACAGTGATATTCGTCTGTCGGGCGGAACGCTGGTCGAGTCCGAGGTCTTTATGGACTTGAACTTTACCCAGCCCATCGAAATTCCCGAAAACGTCACCTTAGAGCAACACGCGTTCGTGCGCTGCACGGGTGAGATCATCTTTTTGGCGTATGCTCCCGAGGTGCCCAAGGCATACGAGGGTGAGACAGAGGCGGAGCAGGCAGACCGCGAGGCAAAGCAAGCGGAGCTTGACCAATATATTGCAACCTACACCTCCGTGCTGCAGGATTGCAACGGCTTGACCATTTATGCGTATGCAAATTTGGGCGAGCTTTGGCAGGGTGCAGGCTCCGGCTTTGCCCCCAACTATAACCAGATCAAGGATAGTGGTACCTGCGGCGACGCAAGATACGTCCTGATCAAAACCATTGATCGATATTATAACAAGGCGCTTGGCGTTTTGCTTTGCTACGGCGACGGCACACTCGGCTCCTTTGATCCCAAGGGAAAGAATTCCTACCACGATTACACCACCGACCAATTGGGCGTTAGTATCAAAGAGGCGATCGTCAGCAACGGCATCGACGTCATTGGTGCAAATTCGTTCGTCAATTTTGGTATGATTACGTCCCTGCGTTTGGGTAAGGACGTGCAAAAAATTGAGGCAGGTGCCATTTACGGCAACATTCAGCTTGCAAGTATCTTCTTTGAGGGCGACTGTCCCTTGATCGACAAGCACGCGTTTACGAGCGACCCGAGCAAGAGCCAGGGCAATGACTCCCATTTGAAGATCGCATACGATAAGGATTCGCACGGCTGGAGCTATAACGGCAAGGCTTATCAGTCCTTTATCCACGGCGAGGGTCTTTCGGTCAAGGAGTACGTGGACGGCACGACCTATCTGGTCACCACCGATATGGATCTGACGCCGATCGACCGTAACAACACCGACCGCTACGGTATCATTTACGAGATCCAATACAACCCCCACAGACCCGAGGAGGCTGTATCGGCTATCGTCAGCGGCTACAACCCCGTTACTAGCACCGAGAAGGATATCGTCATTCCGTTGCGCATTCTGAGCGGTACCGATCCGCTCCCCGTTATCGGAATCAAGGAGTCTGCCTTTGGTGCGGGAATCAGCAAAACAGAGCTTGAGACCATTACCATCCAAACGCAAAACATCGAAAGCATTGGCTCCAAGGCGTTTACCAAGTGCGAGGCACAAATTTATTTTGTTGGCGATAACGTCAAAGTGGTTGATGATAAAGAGGTTCCCAAAATAGAGGTTGCCGCCGATGCGTTTGACCAAGGCTCTTACATTGTGGTCAACCAGAGCGCTAAGGGCTGGGGCAGTACGCTTCAAAGCGCTACGGTCTACCAATCTGCCGTTCTGACGGGAACGCAGGATCAAAACGGCGTTTATTACACCGTCGATCTGCAAAACAACACGGCGATCGTAGGTAAAAAGTCCTCGCAAAGCGACGAGGAAAGCTCGGTCAACACCAGCAACGCGACCCTGCGTAACGTCGTCATTCCCGCATTCGTTACCTACAACGACCGCCTTTACATGGTAGTCGGCTTTGACCGCTACGCATTTTACGGCAACAAGAACGTAGAAAGCATTACGTTCAGCCGCTTTGTAGGTGAGGGACAGAGCGAGGCAGTTCCCGCAATTTGGGATTGCACCTTCCGCGATACCGATCACCTCAAGAGCATTACGGTAGATGGAACCAACCTGCGCAACTACGTTGCCGTTGACGGCGTTTTGTACGGCAACGCGCTGGAGGCAGAGGGCGAAAATCTTGTCTTTACCCGACTGATCAAGTATCCCGAGGCAAAGGCGCCTGCAAACGGCGTTGTCAACCTTCCTTCCGATGCGACCTACAATATTACGGTCATTGAAACCTACGCCTTTGCAGGAAACGAGAATATCAAGACCGTAAACCTTGCTTCGGTCAACGTTATCGGTTCTCACGCATTCTGGAACTGCACCGCCCTGACCACGCTGAGCGGCAATTATCAGATCCACGACGTGGGCGACTCCGCGTTTGAAAACACGGCGCTCACCAAATTCCAATTCTCCGATACGCTTGCCACCATCGGCACGCGCGCCTTCTACGACTCCAAGCTTTCGGGCGTGCAGGAGATCAACCACAACGTCATTTCGATCGGTGACGGCGCGTTTGGAAGATGTACCGATATTTCGGGCTTTGTATTCCGCGATTACGGTGCAGGCGAATCGGTGCGTTACCTGACCCAAAGCATTACGGGCAACTACCGCGTTGACCTGCAAGGCGAGGGCAACGTTTACGGCGTACTGTTTGATTTCAGCAATGCGCACCTGCCCGTTTTGTTGCAGTATGCAATCACGTTTAAGCAAGGGGAAAACGAGTCTATCGTTTACGATATGAGCGATGGCACGCATCTGGTTCCTTACCAGATCGCGTCCGAGGCATTCTGGGGCTCCCGTTACCTCAAGGAAGTGATCCTGCACGACGATACCAAGCTGGTTGGCAGCCAGGCGTTTGCCGACTGTGCAAAATTGGAGTACGTCAAGTTTGGTGCAGGCTACTACGGCAGCAGCACCGACCCCGTCTCCGGTATTTACAGCTACAACCTCTTTATCGATAGCTCCGCGCTCGATTACATCGAGGTATCTAAGGATAACCCGTACTTCTGCAACGATAGCAACGGCGTATTGTATTCCAAGGATCTTTCCGTCCTTTACTGCTATCCCGCAGGTATTCAACGCGTCAGCTACAACGTTCCCGCATCTGTTACAAAGATCTACGATTCCGCCTTTTACGGCAACACCAACGTCAAGCAGATCGTTGTGGGCACTACACAGCACATCTACATCGGTTCCCGTGCGTTTGGTAACTGTACCAATTTGAATACGGTTTACTACGTGTGCGAAACCGTTCCCACCGTGGGTGAAAAGATCTACGATAACACCCCCGATACGCTTTACACGCGCTTTAAGTCGAGCTTTGCACAAGAGGGCTGGAAGGGCTTTGAGGGCGGTAAAAACAACGCGGAGGTGCGTTGGTGCGAGCGCAAGATCGGCTCTTACGAGGTGATCAACGAGGTACCCAACGGCTCGGTCGAGACCAACGATTACCTGATGTTCATCAAGGGCACCGACGGCTCGGCGCTCAGCGACGTTTACCTCATCGTTACCGTTTACGCCATCGATTTTTACACCGAGGGCGAGGGCGAGGATGCGGTAGAGGTCATGACGCTCATTCCGCACAAGTTCTACTTTTACACCGACGACCTTGGCAGGATCAATTTCTCCACCGTGATCAACGATAAAACGCTTGACCGCCTGATCCACGTTTACGCGCAAAAGGAAGGCTACTACACCTACGATCAGGATATGTATATCGACAACGATATGCTCATCTCCTATCTGACCCTGACGCAAGAGCCCGACGTATTTGGCGTTAGCTGTGGAAACAAGGACATCAACAGCCAAACGGCAGACCTCAACCTGTCGCTCTACCGCGAGAGCTACACCTACACCGTAAACGACGGCACGACCTCTACCGAAATGGAAAAGATCGTGTACGAGAGCATTACCATCAAGGTTCTCGGCTTCTGGGATCCTGCCTGCACCGATCCGAGCTTCTCGCTCATTCAATGCGGCAAAAAGCTGGATGCCATTGTAGAGGTGGACGGCAACAACTGCACCTTTACGGTCAGTGCCGATCAATTGGTCAAGGATATGCCCATCGAGGCGCGCGTTGCCGTGAAGAACGGCAAGGATATTTTGGAGTGCCGCAAGGTGCTCAATATCAACGTCATCGATTTTGAATTGGACGAGAACAACGTCAAGTTCGACTTTGGCACCAATATCTCCTTGGCTGACGGTCCGGAGCTGTTTAAGATGCTCTTTGGCTCGGCAGAGTTTGAGCTGGAGCTCTCCAAAAACGTCAAGTTCAAGACCGAGATCAACGAAAGTCAGGTCATTTTGAGCCTGACCGCCAAGTATTCCACCCCCGGAAACAAGGATAACCCCAAAAAGGGCTACGAATCCAATTTGAAGCCGCACGGAAAGGGAAGCTACTTCTACCAATACTACGACGGTTTCTTTACCTACAATATTCGCTTTGTGCAATCCGAGGCAGACCACTTCTTCTATTATCGCATCTACGTTTACCGCGGCTTGCCGGGTATGGACTACGGAGATTCGATCATCGAGGCATACGGCTCTGTCAACCTCTCTCCGTTTGAGGCACAGCTCATCGGACGCGAAAAGGTGCGCGCACGTGCGCTGATGATCTTTGGTACGACGAGAAACAAGATCGTTGAGACCATTACCGACAAGTGGGAGGAGACCTTTGACGGTACGCTGGATCTGAACAAGCTGTTTGAGGATGGACTGCCGCACGAGTGGAACCTTAAGGATCTGTTAGAGGATTACAAGCCGATCAAGGAAGATTTTGTTGAGATCAAGAACGACGGCAAAACGCAGGTCAGCAACAGCCACAAGTTTGATGCAAGCGTTGAGGGTAAGCTGGTATTTGAATACTCGCGCGAGGATGGTATTCATCTGGCGTCCGGCTCGGTAAAGGGCGCGGTCAAATACACCTTTAAGCACAATTCCCAATACGTCATTTGGACCATTCCCGTTATTTTGGAGGTCGAGGTATCGGTCAGCGGCGAGGTCAATTTGAAGCTGCGCTTTGACAGCGAGGAAAAGCCCGTTGACTTAGAGGAGCTTTCGGTCAAGCTTGCCGCAGATCTGAACGCATCCCTTGGTATCGGATGCTCCATTGCTTCCATCGGTCTTTACGGCAACGTCGGTACGGTGGTGATCTTTGATATTCTTCCCGAAACCGACGTTCGCTCCTGGGAGATCCACGGTGAGTTTGGCGCATACGTCAAAATTTTGTGGTACACCAAAAAATTTGCCATCTGGTCGGGTAAAAAGTACATCATCGGCGGTGAGGAGCAAGCCGTGGCGGCAAACACCTGGAGATTTGCACGCGCCGCAATGTTCTTAGCCGACACCTACGAATACTCTACCGACTGTGAAGAAAACGCACAGATCATATCCTTTGGAAACGAGCATTATAAGATCTACTTCCATACGCAAATGGAAGGGGACGTGTACGACGAGTACAACTGCATCAAGCTCGTGATGTCCAAGTGGGATGGCAGTCAATGGGGTGAGCCCGTTGTCATCGACACAGCGGACGGCTACAGCGATGCCGCATACACGGTATTTACGGATGCCAAGAACGTATATATCGCCTACACCCAGCAAACCAAGTACATGACTGCCGAAACCATCAACGATACCGAGGCAGGTGCCGAGGGGTTGTCTCTCAAGCTGATCACGCT
>JAZQYE010000226.1:0-2183 GCA_045633385.1 Eubacteriales bacterium
CGAAAGCTCGGATTTTTAGAAAGGCTCCCTTGTGTAAAGGGAGCTGTCAGCGAAGCTGACTGAGGGATTGTTTTGTTAAAGTTTTCAGCTTTTACAACCCCTCCGCCTCGCCTTGCTCGCCACCTCCCCTTACACAGGGGAGGCTTCTGAGGCTCTGACTTTTCACTGTTGAAGTATAGTATTTACTTCATTTTAGAACACGAAAGCACGGATCTTTGAAAGGCTCCCTTGTGTAAAGGGAGCTCCGCCGTAGGCGGTGAGGGATTGTTTTGTTTCAAGTTTTCAGCTTTTACAACCTCTCCGTCTCTCTTGGCTTTACCGCGCGCTACATCAGGGGGGCGAGCATGCGGCAAACGTCCTGCCAAAGCTTGATCCAAAGGTTGCGCCTGCAATCTGCCGCACCGATCTCGCGGCTGACGGCAAGCATCGCTTCTACGTCCTCTCGAACGCACGTGATCGCAGAAGCACCGTACAAGCAGGTGCCGCACTCGTAGTTGAGGTAAAGACTGCGAAAATCCAGATTCGTACTGCCGATCATGCAAAAATCATCGTCGGAGATCACCAGCTTGGCGTGTATAAAGCCGGGCGTGTATTCAAATATCCGCACGCCTGCGGCGATCAGGTCGCGGTAGTAAGAGCGCGTGGTAAAAAAGACGATCTTCTTGTCGGGAATTCCGGGGGTCACGATGCGCACGTCCACACCGCTTTGCGCACAGCATTTGAGCGCATCTATCATCTCGTCGCCCACCATCAAATAGGGGGTCACGATCCAAAGGCTCTTTCGCGCACGCGTGATGGCGTGGTTGTAAATGCGCTCTCCAACCTTGCATTTGCCAATGGGGACGTCGGCAAAGGGCTGGACCCAACCGTCCGAAAGTGTTGTGCCGTCGCGCTGTGGGAGCAGGTCGCGCAAGGGCTCTTGCGTACGGGAGAGCAACCGCCACGTTTGCAAAAACATGACGGTAAAGCTTTCCGCCGCCGCGCCCTGCAAGCGGATCGCGCAATCGCGCCACTCGCCAAAGCGGCGTTTTTCGTTGATATATTCGTCCGCAAGATTGATGCCGCCCGTGTAAGCGACGCGACCGTCTATCACGGCGATCTTTCGGTGGTCGCGGTTGTTTTGCAGAGTCGTCAAAAACGGGTGAAAGCGATTGAACACCTCGCACCGAATGCCACAGGCGCGCAGGGTCTTTTGGTAACCGACGGGGAGCGTCAAAAGGCAACCGAGGTCGTCGTAGATCACGCGCACGTCAACGCCTGCTGCCACGCGTTCACGCAAAACGGCAAGAATGGCGTTCCACATCACGCCTTCTTCAATGATAAAATATTCCAAAAAGATAAAACGCTCCGCGCGCCGCAAATCATTCAGCAGGGCGTTCAGCATCTCCTTGCCGTCTCCAAAGTACGTGCTTTGCGTGTGCTTGTAAACGGGAAAGGACGCCGTGTTTTGCAAATACGCAAGCAAGCGGCTGTCCCGTTCCTCGCGCGGCAGAGTCATATCCTTGCCGCAAAGCGCGCGGTACTCGGCGTGTTGCTCTGCCTCGATCTTTTTTAACACCTTGCGAAAGCCCGTCGATGCCGTTTGAAAATGAAACGTCCAGTACGTCACGCCGCCAAAGAGCGGAAAAAGCAAAATGAGAAACATCCAAAGTATTTTAAACGCGTATTTGTCGTCTCTCGTCATCAGGTGCAATGCGGTCACTACGCTCAATCCCGTTAACCCAATGCCTAACCACTGCGTTCTTCCGCCTCGTACCAATACGATCACCATGATCGCCAATTGCGCAATCAACATCAGCGCAATCATCAGCCTCCGCCCCAAAAACAACCGCACCTTACTGCGGTATCTGATCTTTTTCATTTTTTTAACCTCCTTATTATCGGGGGAAGAGCTTTTTGAAAAAAGTCCCGCCCCTCAAAAAAACTTTTGGGGAGGGGGTTTTGTCAGGACCTTTTGAAAAAGGCCCCGACACCCCCAAAACTTTTATCGCAGGGATAAGAATGTCTGAGTGGGAACGTTTTGCGCCCTATTCCTTATTTTGGGCAAAAAGTCGTTTCTTTAGACGACAGCTTTTTCGGTGCGAAAGCTTGGAACAAAACAATCCCTCAGTCAGCTTCGCTGACAGCTCCCTTTACACAAGGGAGCCTTTCTGAATTCCGCGCTTTTTCCTCGCTGTTCTCTC
>JAZQYE010000227.1:0-2410 GCA_045633385.1 Eubacteriales bacterium
GACCGCTTGGCCTCCGACTTCGCCGAGTATTTGGCAAAATTCCGCAAATAAGAGCAGCTCAAAAGCAATAAAGGGAGGGGCGCAACACGCGCGACCCTCCCTTATTTTTCTTTTTAGCGCCCAAAAATAAAATATCTTGTAAAAATCCATGATTTTTTTAAAAAAGTCCATGGACTTTTATTTTATTCTGTGATATAATGACTTCAATAGGCAAGGGCGGCGGCTTTTGCGCTTTGAAAGGAGATAAAACGATGATATCCAGTGATGCATATATGAAGGACGTGCGCGACATTGTTGCGCAGTTTCCCGTACGCGCCGTGCAGATCTACGCGGCGACCGAGCAGAATATTGAGGATTTTGAGCGCTTTGTGGAGCAGACCTTGGCTCCCGCAGGCATTACGCACGTGACCGTGCCGGTCTATTACCGTTTTGAGTATCCCTCTCATCCCGAGATCGTAGAGCAACCCGCTACCTCGGTGGCAATTGCCAAGCGTATGAGCGCGGTGTGCCACCGTAACGGTATGACCATCGTGCCCGAAATGGATATTCCGGGGCATCAGAGCACCACGCTGGTGGGCGATCGACTCCCTCGACCCCTCGGTATGCTCCGCGTGCACCCCGATATGCTGGAACCATACGCCGAGGGCAACAGTAACATGAGCGTTTGTACGCGCCATCCCTTGCTCCGTCCCATCGCATATGACATGATCGACGATCTGATGGAGGCGTTCGACACCAAAATCGTGCACACAGGCTTTGACGAGGCGTTGGATATTGGAAAATGTCCGCGTTGTAAGGACGTGCCGCCGCATATCCTGCTTGCCGATCTGGTCAACGATATTAACGCGCACGTTCGCTCTCGCGGAGGCGAGATGTGGATGTGGGGCGACCGCTTGCTGGACGGTTACTGTATTCCCACGGCAAACGTAGGCTACGAAACGAGCCTCAACGGCACGGCACCCGCCATCGATCTGATCTCCAAGGACGTGGTCATTTGCGATTGGCACTATAACGTAGAACCAATGGGACACCTGACCCCTGCGTATTGGGTGACCAAGGGCTTTCGCGTTTTGCCCTGCGCCTTTAACAGCCTGATGGGCACCGAGCAGCTTGTTCGTGCGGCGTACGTGCTCAAGGATTCTCCCAATATGTTGGGTACATACCTCACCACGTGGAGCTCCATGAGCGACTTTATCCGCTTGGCGGAGGCAAAAATTCCGGAATACAAAAAGACGGGCGTTATTCATCACGACGCATCCTTGGAGACGAGCGATTCCTCCAGCGCACATCTGTTCGCAGAGCAATCCTCCAACGTCTTTTTAAAAATGTACGTTCCCTGCACAGATCAAAAGTCGGAGTAACGGAGGGAGAACCGGATATGGTTGACGAAAGGGAAGAAGGGCGTCTGTGTCTGAATGGTGTTTGGCGTTTGTATATTGCGGAGAACCGCGAATGCGACGCATTTGCAGACGATTTGTGCACGTACGCAGAGCTGGAGAAAAGCGGCTTTTTACAGATCGACGGTCGCGTTCCCGGTAATTTTGAATTGGATGTGCAGGCGGCAGGCTTGTTGCCCGACCTGTATTTTGGAGAGAACACACTGCTGGCGGCAAATGCTATCGCAACCACTATTTGTGCGGTAAAGCACCGCTCGATCCCACAGTGGCCGAAGCAGGATATCAGAGCATCGGTCTTTGAGTTTTT
The DNA here is from genome assembly GCA_045633385.1 of Eubacteriales bacterium. Lineage (GTDB taxonomy): Bacteria > Bacillota > Clostridia > Oscillospirales > CAG-272 > UMGS1865. The sequence goes on from JAZQYE010000227.1 coordinate 1,705, forward strand.
CGAAGAGAAAGGAGACAGCTGTGAAACTGAAACCGACACAAGGGCAATTGGAGTTCCTGAATTGGGAATTCGGAATGTTCTTTCACTTTGGCATCCGTTCCTTTTATCCCGGGCATAAGGATTGGGACGGCATCGAAATGCCTGCCGAGGGCTTTGACCCAAAGGAGCTTGACTGCGAGCAATGGATGCAGATCGCCCGTGATGCGGGTGCTACCTACGCTATTTTGACCACCAAGCACCACGACGGCTTTGCGCTGTGGCCCTCTGCGTATTCGCGCTACAGCGTGGCAAACACCCCGTGGAAGAATGGAAAGGGCGACGTCGTGCGCGAGTTTGTCGATGCTTGCCGTAAATACGGCATCAAGGTCGGTCTGTATTATTCCCCCGCACAGTGGGGATCGACCGCTATCAAGTTTGAAAGCGGTAAGGAGTACGACGACTACTTTATCAATCAGATCTCCGAGCTGTTGACGGGCTACGGCAAGATCGATTACCTCTGGTTTGACGGTTGCGGCTCGGAGGGGCACGTTTACGACCATCAACGTATCGTGGGAGAGATCTTTCGCCTGCAACCCGACATTCTGACCTTTTGCGATCCCGAGTGGTTCCCCTGCGTGCGCTGGGTGGGCAACGAGGACGGATACGCTTCGCTCGATAACCCGTACGTCGTGTCGGCGTGGGATTTTTCACAGCTTACCGAGGAGGC
>JAZQYE010000228.1:0-3413 GCA_045633385.1 Eubacteriales bacterium
CTTTTCGTTCAGCTCGCGATAGTATTCACTTTCGGCAAGCTTGGTCACCAGCTCGACAAGTGCCAAAAAGGCAGGGCTCTTCAACTCACCCTTGACTGCGGTCAGGCATTCGTGCAAAACCGTTACGCTGGAAACGTAAAGCTCGATCTCGGTAATGCTGGAAAGATAATCGGTGGTGTCACCGCTGTCAGCCTCCAGGCGGCGCAGCTCCATAATATCGTTTAATACGGGTACAAGCTTGTTCAGCATTTCGGTCAAGGCTTGGCAACGCATCATATCGTCAAAGGTTGCCATGCGGTAACGCATGACCTCGGGGTCGGTGGTAAAGAACTCCGAGAGGTCACGGTTCTTTAAATGAAACTGCTCCAAAAGACCGAGCTCCTGCAGGGTAAACAGATCGATGTCGGGAACAGCCTCGCCGCTTTCGTGGCGCTTTCTCTGTTCCTCGTTGGGGTAGATCAAACTGAATTCATTAAAATCCATACGGAAAGATCCTTTCATTACACAATTATATACAGTATAACATATTTTTTGTGTTTCGTCTATATCAATCGAAAAAAATTTGCAAATTTATCAGGATTTTTCACAAAAAGAACATCATTTTGTGACTTGACCCGACGAATTGCAAATTTCTCTTGCAAAAGGCGCAAAAATATAGTATAATGTTAGCAGATATAAAAAAGGAGGTGTTGCGCCATGCAGCTTGATATGCTTTCATTCGATTTTGGCACGTTGCCGCGTTCGCTTGATATGGGTCGCCGTATTACAAATCCCACCGAGCTGTTTTGGTGCGCAGAGTGGGAGTCTCTGCTTCGCTTGTGCAACACCAACCGTCAGGCAGTCGGCAATTGCGCGTCCGATTACGACCGTTTTTTGGCCATCTGTCAGGCTTGTTCCATGACCGTGGGGCATCCGTTGCGTGCGTGGTTCCTTTCGGTCCTGCAGGAGAAATTCGACATTGACGAGATCCCGTCAGAGGAGAATGCCGCAAAGCTGTGGCAAATTCTTTCGCAAGCCTTACTGCAGGCTCCGATCAGCAAAGGAGAATTGCTTGCAAAAGGGCATTGTCTGTGTGGCGATGCAGAACCGCCAAAAGCTCTTCCAAGCGGCGTAAAACCGATGCCAAGCCTCAACCTGTTATTGAATGCGCCCCCTCAAAGCCGTGAGGCGTGGCGCGCGCAGATCGAGCATACCATTTGCACATACCGCGAGGCAGGCGGGGAGCAGGTACTGTTGCAGGTGGATCTGCAAGGGGAAGTGGTCATTCCCGATCTTTACCACGCAGAGGCGGCGTTACGCGCTACCAACCGCACCAAAAAGCAACAAGCCTTGCTGGTTGCACAGCTGATGCGTGAGGTGGGCGAGCTTTGCATCACACACAAAATGCGCTTGCTTGTTTGGTGTCAGGGAGATACAAAGCCGCTTGCATCGCTTTTGCGGTACGTTGAAAGATCTGTCGGATTGCCGGAGATGTGCTGGATCACAAACGACAGCCGATACGTGGACGAAATGCTCCGCTACCAAGCAAGCGAAAGCAAAGCCGATTTGTATTGGGGTATTTGCGTGAATGAATTGCAGACTGGGCGCGAATTGGAGGAAACGATGGATTCGGCGGCGGCACGCTATCCGATCGGGCGTTTGAAGCTCTTTACCGCGTGTGATTTTTCCGTCATGCCGTTTGTGCAAAAGAGCCTTGCGGAACGTGCAGAGGCTTGGCTTGGTAAAAAAAGATAAAAAAGGCAAAAAAATCTCTTGCAATCAATGTTTTGATATGGTATAATATATGTGTATATCCGTATTGCGTGAAAGGATGATAAAATGGTTTCTGTATTAAAAAAGAATTCGAATTTGATTATGGCAATTGCTGCCGTGGTTGCTCTTGTCGGCGCTCTCTTGATATTGATCTTTCCGGTTCGCCTTGCCGCCCCCGGATATAAAAAGGTTTTGGGTGTTATCATTGCCCTGTGCATGTTTTTGCTTGCGGCGCTCGTTGCGTTTTATTTGTACCTGAGCCGCGATACTGAGCCGAACTTCTTCTTGTTCGACCGCCAAAAAAAGAGAAATATTCCCGTAGATGAATTGACCTTTAAGTTTGCAAACGACCGTCTTTCCTTCCTTTTGACCACCGTAAGCGATTCTCCCGACGAGCTTTGGAGCGTTGACGTGCTTGAAAACGAGTTAAAGCTCGGTTACCGTAAGATCTATCGTCCTCTCATCGCCTACAAAATGCTGTATGACGTAGCAGACAAAAACGTAGATTCTTATTGGGAATATCTCCAAACCGCCACGCCCGAAACGGTGCTTTCCATTGCCCGTGCATTGGAGCAGGCAGGGGAGACCGAAATGGTCAAGGCTTTCGTGTTCATCATGGAGAATTATCGCGGCGAGCCTGCAAAGATCCGCAATTTTGTTATCGGTAACCAAAAGTATATCCGTGGCAGAATTATGGCGTACATCAAGCGCAACATCGAAATGTTTTATTAAAAATACAGAGGAGATCTTCCAAACAGAAAGATCTCCTCTTTTTTGTTGTTAGTAAGAAAGTGTGAGTTGTGGGGGAAACTTCTTTCAAGAAGTTTCCCCCACAAAAGCTTATCAATTAAAAAATAGGATAGCCTGCCTTGGTGTGTGCTTCTACAAGCTCGTCACACATAGCAACGATCTCGTCGGTAGAAAGATGCGCGGCAGTCATAGGCTCCATCATAGCGGCTTGATAGAGGTACTCGATCTTACCCGTGTGAGCTGCCTCAATGGTCAGCATTTGCGGATAGATATTAGAGGAGTTCATAGCAGCCAGCTGCAGGGGGAGCTCGCCTGCGTAGGTAGGCGTAATACCATTGTTATCGACCAAGCAGGGAACCTCTACGCACGCCTTTGCGGGCAGGTTGGGAATGCAACCGTTGTTGATGACGTTACCGCCAATCTTGTAAGGCGTGTTGGTCCAAATGGCTTCCATAATGCGGGAGGCATACTCGTGCGATCTCTTGTGCTCAACCTTTCCGCCGTTCATAATCTTATCCTTTTGCGTTTTCCATCTTGCAATCTGGTTGACGCAGCGGCGAGGATATTCATCCAACGGAATGTTGTACTTTTCGATCAGATCGGGACGGTTGGGCTTGATAAAGAAGGGATTGTACTCGGCGTTGTGCTCACTGCTCTCGGTGCAGTAGTAGCCAAGCTTTTCGATGTAATCAAAGCGAACCATGTCGGTGTGCTTTTCGTTGGCATTCTTTTCCTTGGCGCGGCGGCGGATCTCGGGGTAGAGGCCATTGCCGTCCTTGTCGGTAATCTCCAACAGCCAAGCCATGTGGTTGATACCGGCAATTTTGGTTTGACAGCCCTCCAGCTTATCAGCCATGTCAACACGATTGAGCAGATCTCTTGCGCAGACCTGTACACTGTGGCAAAGGCCA
>JAZQYE010000229.1:0-1728 GCA_045633385.1 Eubacteriales bacterium
TGCCGATGACCACGTTTGTCTCAAAGGTGACACCCAGTTCTTTTACCTTATCGATCTCTTTTTTCACAACTTTATTCTTGGGAAGACGGAATTCGGGGATACCGTACATCAAAACTCCGCCCGCTACGTGCAGTGCCTCAAATACGGTCACGTCATACCCCGCCTTTGCAAGATCACCCGCGCAGGTAAGTCCCGCAGGACCCGAGCCCACGATCGCTACGCGATGCCCGTTGGGAGCCGGCTTTTGTACGGGTCTTTGGTTATAAGTATTATGCCAATCGGCAACAAAGCGTTCCAATCTGCCAATGCCGACGGGCTCGCCCTTGATGCCGCGCACGCATTTCGCTTCACACTGCGTCTCCTGCGGACAAACTCTGCCGCATACAGCGGGCAGCGAGGAGGAACGCGTGATCACCTCGTATGCGCCCTCGAAATCGCCCTCTTTGACCTTGGCAATAAACTCGGGAATAGCAATGTTCATAGGGCATCCCGACACACAAGGCATATTCTTGCAGCCCAAGCATCTTGCCGCCTCGGCAAGCGCCGTTTGCTCGTCGTATCCCAACGTGACCTCGTCGAAATTGCGCACGCGCAATACGGGATCCTGCATGGGCATGGGATTCTTTTGGAGAGAGGTATTGTATTTTGCCATTACTCCACCTCCTTTTTGTAGAGGTTACACGCAGATTCTCGGACGTGCAGCTCAAAATCGCGGTACATATTGCCTCGTGACATCGCCTCGTCAAAGTCCACGGCATAGCCGTCAAATTCGGGACCGTCCACACAAGCAAACTTGGTCACACCACCAACGGTCAGACGGCAGCCACCGCACATGCCTGTGCCGTCGATCATAATGGGGTTCATGGAAACAACGGTGGGAATTTGGTAGGGCTTGACGGTCGCAACCACAAATTTCATCATGATCAAAGGTCCGATGGTGATCACACGGTCAAACCTTTCGCCGCTTTCCAAAGCAGCCTTCAAGGGATCGGTCACCATTCCCTTTTGCCCGTAAGATCCGTCATCGGTCATCACAATCAAGGAATCGGACGCAGCGGCAAACTCATGCTCCAAAATTACCAGATCCTTATTGCGGAAGCCGATGATCGCATGCACCGAGCAGCCCGCCTCATGCAAAGCCTGTACCACGGGCAAAGCAATCGCACAACCGACACCGCCGCCCACAACGCATACGCGAGAAAGCCCCTCTACCTCGGTTGCTTTTCCAAGGGGGCCCACAAAATCGGCAATATATTCTCCCTCTTGCTTGGTGGCAAGCAGATCGGTCGTGGCGCCAACGGTCTGAAAAATGATACGCACGGTGCCAAGAATTCTGTCGTAGCCCGCCACGGTCAAAGGAATTCTCTCTCCTTCGGAATCCACGCGCAAAATGATAAACTGCCCCGCCTTGGCTCGCTTTGCCACGACAGGCGCAAATATATCCATCTGTACCACAGTGGGTCCCAGTTGTTTTCTTGATACGATCTTATACATAATTTTGCCTTTCGAATTTATCAATCAAGTGCAAAGCACATATTATCTCATGATAAGTGTACCACAAATCCTTTTCGGTGTCAATTGATTTGACTAAAAATGCTTTTCTTGTGCATGCCGGGCGGGGCTTAAATTGAGTGAATAAAAATCGCGTAGAACAAGGCGCACCGGAGAAAGTAAAGCGAAGGCGATCTTACGATCGTCGAGCTGCTTTCGAGGAGCAACGATGTTATA
>JAZQYE010000230.1:0-3298 GCA_045633385.1 Eubacteriales bacterium
CATCGAGGACGTCATCACCGCAGGAACCGCGATCCGCGAGAGCATGGAGATCCTTTCTCACCTGGAGAACGTAAAGGTTGCGGCAACATTTATCATGGTAGATCGCAAGGAAAAGGGACAGGGCGAAAAGGGTGCTATGCAGGAGATCGAGGAGCAATTCGGCTTCCCGGTTTACTCCATCGTTGACGTTTACGACATTATCGAGTACCTGGAAGAGGACGAGAAGAATGCCGAAAACGTAGAGCGTATCAAAAAATATCTTGCAGTAAACGGCGCAAAGGCATAATTTGAAAAATCCCTGATACAACGGAGAAGATATATGAGAAGTTTGATTGATATTCAGGATCTGACACCGTCGGAGATCGACGAGCTGATCGCAACCTCGAATGACATCATCGAAAATCCCGCAAAATATGCAGAGGTCTGCCACGGCAAAAAGCTGGCAACTCTGTTCTTTGAGCCCTCTACCCGTACCCGTCTGTGCTTTGAGGCGGCAATGTACGAGCTGGGCGGCAACGTGCTCTCTGTCTCCAGCGGAGGCTCTTCCTCTGCGGCAAAGGGCGAGAGCGTGGCGGATACGGCAAAGACCGTTTCTTGCTATGCCGACATCATTGCCATGCGCCACCCCAAGGAGGGAGCCCCCCTGGTGGCTTCCATGAACTCCACCATTCCCGTGATCAATGCGGGTGACGGCGGACACAATCACCCCACGCAAACCCTGACCGATCTTTTAACGATCTCGCGCGAGAAGGGAAGATTGACCGATTTGACCGTAGGCTTTTGCGGCGACCTGAAGTTTGGCAGAACGGTGCACTCCCTGATCTCGGCACTTTCGCGCTATACCGGTATCAAGATCGTGCTGATCTCCCCCGACGAGCTTGGCGTACCCGATTATATCAAAACCGACGTGCTGGAAAAGAACGGCATTGCGTACGAGCAAACCACCGATCTTTTGTCGGTCATGCCCGAATTGGACATTCTTTACATGACGCGCGTTCAGCGTGAGCGCTTTTTCAACGAGGAGGATTATCTGCGCCTCAAGGACAGCTACATCCTCACGCCCGATAAGCTCAAAACGGCAAAGGCAGATCTTTCCATTTTGCATCCTCTGCCGCGTGTCAACGAGATCGCAGTTGCCATCGACGACGATCCCCGCGCTTGCTATTTCAAGCAGGTATTCAACGGAAAGATCGTGCGTATGGCACTCATTATGAAGCTTTTGGAGGTGCACGCATGAACATCGATTCGATCAAAAACGGAATTGTGATCGACCACATCACGGCAGGTCGCGGCATGGAGCTGTATCATCTGCTCTCGCTCGAAAAGCTGGATTGCACCGTTGCGCTGATCAAAAACGTGGGTAGCCGCAAAATGGGCAAAAAGGATATTATCAAAATTGATGCGGATATCGATCTGAGCATGGATATTCTCGGATACGTGGATCAAAACGTTACCGTTAATATCATTCGCGGCGGCGAGATCGTTGAAAAAAAGAGCATTGGTCTGCCCGAGCGTTTGACCAACGTCATTTATTGCAAGAATCCGCGTTGCATCACGACCACCGAGCAAGAGCTGGCACACGTCTTTCGCTTGACCGATCCCCAAAACCGCGTGTACCGTTGCTTGTATTGTGAAGCAAAGGCGGAGAGAGCAGGGGAGTAATCAAAACACCAAAAATACCCCGAAAAATCAAAAAACGGTGTTGACAAAACCCACTCATTGTGGTATAATTTATACTTAATAAATGCTGAACAGAGGAGATATAAAATGGCAACCTTTATTAACGAGCCTTCCCATACTTTTAACGAATATCTGTTAATCCCCGGATATTCTTCTGCCGATTGCATTCCGGCAAACGTAAGTCTTAAGACTCCCCTTGTAAAATATCGCAAGGGCGAAACACCCGCTATTACCATGAACATTCCCATGGTATCTGCAATCATGCAGTCGGTTTCGGGTGATCGTCTTGCAGTTGCGCTTGCAACCGAGGGTGGCGTTTCCTTCATTTACGGTTCTCAATCCATCGAGGATGAGGCGGCTATGGTCAAAAGAGCAAAGGATTACAAGGCAGGCTTTGTAAAGAGCGACTCCAACCTTTCTCCCGAGGCAACTATGGCAGATTGCATTGCGCTTAAGGAAAGAACGGGACACTCCACCATTGCCATTACCGAGGACGGTACGGCAGAGGGAAAGCTGCTTGGCATTGTAACGGGCAGAGACTATCGCCCCAGCCGTATGGATCCCGCAACGCAGGTAAAAGAGTTTATGACTCCTTTCTCCAAGCTGATCTGCGCAAAGCTGGGTACCACCCTTAAGGAAGCAAACGATATTATTTGGGAGCACAAGCTCAATTCTCTCCCCATCATCGACGAGAATCAAAAGCTGTGCTACATGGTATTCCGCAAGGACTACGACTCCCATAAGCAAAACCCCAACGAGCTGTTGGATAAATCCAAGAGATACATCGTTGGTGCAGGTATCAACACGCGCGACTACGCAGAGCGCGTACCCGCATTGGTTGAGGCAGGCGTTGACGTGCTTTGCATCGACTCCTCCGAGGGCTTTTCCGAGTGGCAAAAGAGAACCATTGCGTGGATTCGTGAAAACTACGGCGAGAGCGTAAAGGTTGGCGCGGGCAACGTGGTTGACGCGGCCGGCTTCCGTTTTCTTGCTGATTGCGGTGCAGACTTTATCAAGGTCGGTATCGGCGGCGGTTCTATTTGTATCACCCGTGAGACCAAGGGTATCGGTCGCGGACAGGCTACCGCGCTGATCGACGTTTGCGCAGAGCGTGACAGATACTTTGAGGAGACCGGTGTTTACATTCCCGTATGCTCCGACGGTGGTATCGTACACGATCACCACATCACCCTTTCCCTGGCTATGGGGGCAGATTTTGTTATGCTTGGCAGATACTTTGCACGCTTTGACGAAAGCCCCTCCAACAAGGTCAGCATTGGCGGCACCTACTACAAGGAGTATTGGGGCGAAGGCTCTGCACGCGCACGCAACTGGCAAAGATACGACTTGGGCGGCGACAAAAAGCTCTCCTTTGAGGAAGGCGTTGACTCCTACGTTCCCTATGCGGGAAGCTTAAAGGATAACGTTGCAATCTCTTTGGCAAAGGTTAAGTCCACCATGTGCAACTGCGGCGCATTGACCATTCCCGAATTGCAGGAAAAGGCTGTTTTGACGCTGGTATCCGCTACGAGTATCGTAGAGGGCGGCGCACACGACGTCATTCAAAAAGATAAAACTACTATGAAGTAAGATCAAGCAGACATCGGTGTGGCATTAA
>JAZQYE010000231.1:0-1756 GCA_045633385.1 Eubacteriales bacterium
CGACAGGCAAGACCATTCGCGGCGAGGCAACCCGTCAGGTCGATCTTATCAAGCTGTGCTATGCGCTCGGTATCGAGCACGTCACCGTCTGCGATCCCTTTGATCTCAAGGCGTTTGAAGCGACCGTGCGCGAGGAAACCGCACGCGAGGACGTTTCGGTAATTATTGCTCAGCGTCCCTGCGCTCTTCTTAAGTCGGTGAAGTTTGAGGGACGCTGCGAGATAACCGAGGCTTGCCGTAAGTGCAAGCTTTGTATGAAGCTCGGCTGTCCCGCTATCAGCGTTAATGCTGACGGCTCGGTGCGTATTGATGCAACACAGTGCAACGGCTGCGGTCTTTGCATTGGCGTTTGCCCCTTTGGCGCAATTGAGAAGAAGGAGGACTGACCTGTGAAAAACGTAAATATTATGATCGTTGGCGTAGGCGGTCAGGGCACTCTTCTCGCCAGCCGTATCCTTGGTAACGCCATTCTCTCACAGGGCTATGACGTCAAGGTCTCCGAGGTACACGGCATGTCGCAACGCGGCGGCAGCGTGGTGACTTACGTCAAATACGGAGAAAAGGTCTACTCTCCCATCATTGACAAGGGCGAAGCAGACATCATTCTCGCTTTTGAGCAGCTGGAAGCGCTTCGCGCACTTCCCTATCTCAAGATCGGCGGCAAAATGATTGCCAACACGCAAAAGATCAATCCCATGCCCGTTATCACGGGTGCCGCACAGTACCCCGAAAGCATTCTCGAAGCACTTGCTTCCAAGGTGGATCTGACCGCACTGGACGCGCTCACCATGGCAAAGGCTGCCGGCAACGCAAAAGCGGTCAACGTCATCCTGATGGGCGTTATGGCAAAAAATACCGATATCCCTTATGAGGTTTGGGTGGACGCCGTTCGCGCGTGCGTGCCCGCCAAGTTCCTGGAGGTCAACCTCAAGGCATTTGACGCGGGATATCACTATGCGCAAGAGGTGTAACATGAAAAACACGCCCTCTTTCACATGGAAAAAGATCCTGATCATTGCTTACGTGTTCCTCTCCTTGGGTGGCTTTGCAGCCATTCTGATCATCCCCTTCTCGCGCGAGGTGTTCAAGCTGCTCTCCACCGAGCATCCCTACCTGATGGGATTTGCCAAATTTGCCGTCCTTGCAACGGCAGGTGAGCTTTTGGCGGTTCGACTCGCCAAGGGAAAATGGTCGCTTCCCTCTTACGTTTGGGCAAGATTCCTGATCTGGGGCGTCATTGGCGTCTGGATCACCTATATGATGAAGATCTTCGGCGCCGGCGTGGACGTACTGATGGCGCAAGGTCTTTTACCGAAAGTGCAAAACTCTCTCTTGAACAACTTTATCAAAGCATTCTTTATCAGCGCCACCATGAACCTCTCCTTTGGACCGACCTTTATGGCACTGCACAAATGCTCGGACACCTACCTCGATATTCGCGCAACGGGCAAAAGAAAGATCACGCTCGCGAATGTCATTCACAAAGTGGATTGGGAAAAGTTCGCATCCTTTACGCTGCTCAAAACCGTTCCGCTTTTCTGGATCCCTGCACACACCGTAACCTTTATGCTGCCTGCCGAATATCAGGTAGCCGCAGCTGCTTTGCTGTCAGTTGCGCTGGGCATCATCCTCAACCTTAAGAAAAAGACCAAATAAACAAAGGAAAAACCTCACATGGCAATCAGAAACCCCGAAATTGAATGTATGCCTCGCGAGCAGCTGGAGAAGCTGCAAAGCGGGCGCCTGGTAGCACAGG
>JAZQYE010000232.1:0-7360 GCA_045633385.1 Eubacteriales bacterium
GGAGCCTACCGCTGCGGCGGAAACTGTGCAAAGCTAAAGCTTTTTGGAACCACCAGCAGTGCTGGTGGTTTTCGTTGCACAACAAAAGGAGCTGAGTCGATTGACTCAGCTCCTTGATTTGTTTGGTTGATCTGCAATTATTCTGCTGCAGGTGCTTCCTCTGCGGGAGCAGCCTCTTCAGCCTTTGCAGCCTTCTTGGAAGCCTTCTTCTCTTCAACGGGCTTCACTTCTTCAACGGTAGCTTCCTTAATCAGCTTTACGATCGCCATTTCAGCGGCATCACCGCGGCGAGCGCCCAGCTTAAAGATCTGGGTGTAACCGCCGTTGCGGTTCTCGTAAGTGGGAGCGATCTCGTTGAACAGCTTGGAAACGACGTTCTCGTCGGTGATATAAGCCAATGCAGCACGACGGCTTGCAAGGGTGTTCTTCTTACCAAGCGTAATCATTTTTTCTGCCATAGAACGAACTTCCTTTGCTCTGGTGAGCGTGGTTTCGATCTGTCCGTTCTTAAGCAGTAAGGTAACCATGCCGCGCAGCATTGCTTTTCTGTGCGCAGTGGTTCTGCCAAGTTTTCTGGTTCCGGGCATTTTTATTCCCTCCTTCTGCTATACGAATAAGTTTTTAATTCAATGTGGGGGAAAGCGCGTGGCTTACTCTTCCTCTTTCTTAAGTTCAAGACCGAGGGAATGAAGCTTTTGAATGACTTCCTCCAGCGATTTTTTACCGAGGTTACGAACCTTGATCATGTCCTCCTCGGTACGGCTGATCAGATCTTCAACCGTGTCGATGCCTGCGCGCTTCAAGCAGTTGAAGCTACGTACAGACATGTCAAGTTCCTCAATGGTCATCTCAAGGACCTTTTCCTTGATAGTTTCTTCTCTTTCGACCATGATCTCCTTGTTGCGTGCCTCTTCGGAGAGATCAACGAACAAGTTGAGATGCTCATTGAGAATCTTGGCGCCAAGCGAAATCGCATCCTTTGCAGTAATGGTTCCGTTGGTCACAACATCCAACGTCAATTTATCAAAATCGGTTACGTTACCTACACGGGTGTTTTCCACGTTGTAGTTTACGTTGTAAACGGGAGTGTAAATTGAGTCGGTGTAAATGGTTCCGATAGGCGCAGAGGTTGCATTGCCCAAAATTTGGGTTTGCAGCTGCTTGTTTCTATCCTGAGAAACGTAACCGCGACCTGCCGCAAAGGTGAGCTCCATGTAGAAGCGTGCATCCTCAGCTACCGTAGCGATGTGGTGCTCGGGGTTCAGAATTTCGATATCGGAATCTTGCTTAATATCTCCGACAGTAACTTCCTTTTCGCCCGTAACGTCGATCATTACGGTCTTGGGGCCAATGCCGTGGAGCTTAGCGATAATGCCCTTCACGTTCAGCACGATCTCGGTAACATCTTCTTTAACGCCGGGAATCGTAGAAAACTCATGAAGTACACCGTCGATCTTGATATTGGTTACAGCGTAACCGGGCAGCGAGCTGAGCAATACACGGCGCAAAGAGTTACCAAGGGTAATTCCGTAGCCGCGCTCCAAGGGCTCTACGACAAACGTGCCGCGTGTGCCATCCTCGCTTAAATCGGCAGTGGTAATATTAGGCTTTTCAATCTCAATCATTCCAAATAAAACCTCCTTATTTTAATTAGTGAATACCGGGCAGATACGGAAACGGCATAACCGACCGTACCGTGTGGAAAAACTCGAATGGATTACTTGGAATAAAGCTCGACGATCAGCTGCTCGTTGAAATCAAAGTCAACGTCTTCTCTTGCGGGAAGGTTGAGAACAGTTGCCGTCATTGCATCAGCCTTAACCTCAAGCCACTTGGGAGCGTTTGCAGTAACTGCAGACTCAGCCAAAGCCTTGAACTTAACGGAATCACGGCTGGTTTCCTTAACTGCGATAACGTCGCCTGCCTTGATGATCATAGAAGGAATGTTAACCTTCTTGCCATTCAAAGTAAAGTGACCGTGCAGAACCAACTGACGAGCCTCCTTGTGAGATGCTGCAAAGCCCATTCTGTAAACTACGTTGTCAAGACGACGCTCGAGCAGGCAGATCAGGTTCTCACCGGTCATACCCTCTTTGCGGTCTGCTTCCTCGAAGTAGTTAATGAACTGCTTCTCAAGGACGCCGTAGTATCTTCTGGTCTTCTGCTTCTCACGCATCTGAAGTCCGTACTCTCTCATTTTCTTGCTTGCAGCGCCATGCTGACCGGGAGCAGTGCTTCTACGATCGAGAGCGCACTTACCGGTGAGGCAGCGATCGCCCTTCAAAAAGAGCTTGGTGCCTTCTCTGCGGCAGAGTCTGCAAACAGGTCCAGTATATCTTGCCATAGTAATTGTACCTCCAACGAATAATTAAACGCGACGGCGCTTAGGCGGTCTGCAACCGTTGTGCGGGATGGGAGTTACGTCCTTGATCATAGTGATCTGCAGACCAACAGTCTCCAGTGCACGAATTGCGGATTCACGTCCTGCTCCGGGGCCCTTGATAAATACTTCCACGGTCTTCAAGCCATGCTCCATAGCCGCCTTTGCTGCGGTTTCGGAAGCGGACTGAGCTGCGAAGGGAGTGGATTTTCTGGATCCCTTGAAGCCAAGTTCACCTGCGGATGCCCAAGAAATGGTGTTGCCCTGTGCGTCAGAAACGGTAACGATCGTGTTGTTGAAGGTAGCCTGAATGTGAACGGCGCCCTTCTCAATATTCTTTCTTTCGCGGCGCTTCTTGACAACTTTTTTTGCTGCTACTTTTGCCATTTTTATGCCACTCCTTTACTTCTTCTTGTTCGCAATGGTCTTTGCGGGACCCTTGCGAGTTCTTGCATTGGTCTTAGTTCTTTGACCTCTTACAGGCAGACCTTTTCTGTGACGAATACCGCGATAGCAGTTGATTTCAACCATTCTCTTGATGTTCATTGCTACCTCACGGTGCAAATCACCCTCAACGGTATAGTTGTTTTCAATCTCGTCACGGAGCTTGGCAACCTCAGATTCGGTCAGATCCTTTGCGCGAGTGTCCGGGTTGATGCCGGTCGCTGCAAGGATATCATTTGCGCTCTTGCGGCCGATACCGTAAATGTAGGTAAGGGCGATTTCTACGCGCTTGTTGTTCGGAATATCAACACCAGCTATACGAGCCATACTGTTTATTCACCTCTCTGTTGATTTTTGCGGTATCTGCTTAACCCTGTCTTTGCTTATGCTTGGGGTTTTCGCAGATCACCATGATTTTACCTTTTCTCTTGATGATCTTGCACTTTTCGCAGATCTTCTTAACGGATGGTTTCACCTTCATTGTGTCTCTACCATACCTTTCTTGCTTATTCTGCAATAATTATTTTGCTCGCCAGGTAATGCGACCCTTGGTCAGGTCATAGACCGAAACCTCGATGGTAACGCGGTCACCGGGCAGAATTTTAATATAGTTCATACGAAGCTTACCCGAAATATGTGCGGTCACGATATGACCGTTGGGAAGCTTGACTTTGAAGCAAGCGTTGGGCAGTGCCTCAACGACCGTACCTTCAAACTCAATAACGTCATCCTTTTGTGCCAGAAGAATCCCTCCTTACTTTTTTGTAGTTTGTTTGTGCTGTTTTAGAAACCTTTTTCTACCTCTGTCAGGATCAGCACGCCGTTACTTGTCAGCGCAACGGTGTTTTCGTAATGCGCCGAAAGACTACCGTCAGCGGTTTTTACCGTCCAACCGTCGTTCAGCTCGATCACGTCACACGCGCCCACGTTGACCATCGGCTCAATGGCAAGCGTCATACCCGCACACAGGCGAACACCTCTGCCGGGGGTACCGAAGTTTGGAACGTCGGGCTGCTCATGCAGGTGAGTTCCAATTCCGTGTCCCACGTAACGTTTAACCGTACTAAAGCCGTCTTTACGAACCAAAGTATCAATTGCCGAACCAACGTCCCCCAGGCGGTTGCCCACCTGCAATGCTTCAACGCCTGCCCAAAAGCTGTTGCGCGTGACCTCGATCAAGCGCTTGGCTTCCTCGCTGACGTTTCCAACGGGAATGGTTCTTGCCGAATCACCAACGTAGCCGTGATAGGTTGCGCCGGTATCGATCTTTACGATGTCGCCCTCTTGCAGGATCCGATTTTTGGAAGGGATCCCGTGGATGACCTCGTCGTTAATACTGATACACGCACTTGCGGGAAAACCGCCGTACCCCAAAAACGAGGGAGTTGCACCGCACTTTTCGATGTGCTTGCGAATTGCTTGGTCGATCTCAAAGGTGCTGATGCCGGGGCGGACCATATCACGGGCGATGAGCAATGCCTCGCCCGTAATGCGTCCCGCGTCCTTCATTGCGGTGATCTGCGCAGAATTTTTCAATGTGATCATTTCATTACGCCTCTACCGCTTTGAGTGCTTGGAAGACGAGGGCGGTTGTATCCGCAACCTCCTCTTGTCCCTCTACCGAGATCAAGATGCCCTTTTTGGAGTAGAACTCCTTGAGCGGCTCGGTCTCCCTGTGAAAGGTATCCAAACGGTGTTTAACAGTTTCTGCTGCGTCGTCGGCTCTGATAAACAGCGCCTCGCCGCATTTGTCACAAACATCCTCTTTGATGGGAGGATTATACACGACATGATAGGATGCGCCGCAGGAGCAGACGCGACGTCCGCCCATGCGTTCGATAATTTTTTCATCCGGAACCTCAATGCTGAGCACAGCATCGATCTTTACTCCCATCTCCTCAAGCGCTTCAGCTTGGGGAATGGAACGCGGAAAACCGTCTAAAATAAAACCGTTTTCGCAGTTGTGTTCCTTCAAATACTTCTTGATGATTCCAATTACAACGGAATCAGGAGCCAGCTTACCCTGCTCGGTGTAGGCTTGCGCCAGCTTGCCAAGCTCGGTACCGGCTTTGCGCTCCGCACGGAGGATATCCCCCGTTGCGATAGCGGGAATTTGATATTTTTCGGAAATCTTCGCGGATTGGGTACCTTTACCCGCACCGGGAGCACCCATTAAAATCAGATTCATTTCTTCCTCCGTTTTAATTCGGATCAATCAAGAAAGCCCTTGTAGTTGCGCATCGAAAGTTGTGCCTCGAGATCGCGAACAGTCTCCAAAGCAACGCCTACTGCGATCAACAGCGAGGTACCGGTAAATGCCAAGCTGGTAAAGTTACCGCCTACGGCGTTTACGATCGCGCTGACGATCAGAGGAGTAGCGGAAATAACGATCAGGAAGATCGCGCCCATCATGGTAACGCGCTTAAGGATCTTCTTGATGAAAGGAGCCATTTCCTGAGGACGGATACCGATGATGGCACCGCCGTTGTTACGGATGTTGTTTGCAACTTCTACAGGATTGAAAGAAATCGAAATGTAGAAGTAAGAGAAAGCAACGACCAATGCGATAAAGATGATGATATAGACGGGGGAGTTGGAGCCGAGCCAGTTGTTGACAAAGTTCACAAAACCGTTCTTTCCGTCTTCATTGGGAATAAACGCTGCAATAGTTGCGGGAATGGAAACGATGGAGCTTGCGAAGATAACGGGCATAACGCCTGCCATGTTCATCTTCAAAGGAAGATTGGTCTTCTGTCCACCGTACATCTTACGGCCTACAACCTTTTTAGCGTAAATGATCTTGATGCGGCGCTCGGAGTTGGTAAACCAAACGATGAGCACGATAGCACCCAGAGTCAAAGCGATAGAAACGACAACGCCTACGATACCCCATACGAGTTTCCAGCCGCTCAACCATACGCCCATGTTGTCCTGCAACATAGCGATCATGTTTTGAACCGAGCCGGTCATACCGGAAACGATGTTTGCGAACAAGATGATCGAAATACCATTACCGATACCGTGGTCATTGATCTTTTCTGCCAGCCACATGATCAAAGATGCACCTGCACAGAAGCAAGCGATCATAACGAACCATGCGAATACAAAGTGGGGTTCACCCTTCTTTACAGTCAACCAACCGTTAATGTTAAAGAGGTTGACGTAACCGTACGCGGTAATGATTGCCAAACCAACGGTTACCCAACGGGTAGCAGTTGCGATCTTCTTCTTACCCTCTTCGTCCTTAGACATCTTTTCCAATGCAGGAATTGCAATGGCCAAGAGCTGCATAACGATGGAAGCCGTGATATACGGGCTTACAGAGAGAGCAAAGAAGGTTGCCTGGCTAAACGCACTACCGGACATCAACGAAAGCATACCGAAGATACCGTCGGTCAAAACCTCGGAGTAGGTCTCCATCATTGCTACGTTGATATAAGGAACGAACAGATTGGCACCGATGCGGTACAACAAAATGATCATCAGAGTGAAGATGAGCTTCTTACGAAGTTCCGGGACTTTCCACGCGTTTACAAACGTCTGAATCATCCTTATACCTCCTCTGCCTTACCGCCTGCTGCCTCTATCTTCTCCTTCGCAGTTGCCGAAAATACGGCTGCCTTTACAGTGAGTTTTTTGGTGAGCTCGCCGTTGCCCAGAACCTTAAGTCCGTCCATCGGCTTGCGAATAATTTTAGCTGCCAACAGCATATCGATATCAACAATGGTGTCGTCAACGAACTTGTTCAGATCCTCAACGTTTACAATCGCATAGTTGGTAGCGAAGTGGTTGGTAAAGCCTCTCTTGGGGTGAGTTCTGTAGATGGGGAATTGTCCGCCCTCAAAACCGATGCGAACACCGCCGCCGGAGCGTGCGTTTTGTCCCTTGTGTCCCTTGCCGGCGGTCTTACCGTTACCGGAACCGGGACCTCTGCCCTTTCTCCAGGCTGCCTTTGCGGAGCCTTCTGCGGGCTGAAGTTCATGGAGTTTCATCTGTGATTACCTCCTTATGCGTTTTCTACGGTCTCGACCGTAACCAGATGAGAAAGAACCTTGATCTTGCCGGCAAGTACTGCATCATCCGCATGAACGATGCTGTCACCGACCTTGTTCAATCCCAGAGATTTTGCAGTTGCCTTTTGATTGGGCTTGCAGCCGATGAGGCTCTTAGAAAGTGTAACCTTTTTCATGCTTGCTTACCTCCCAATCAACCTTTAACCTGCTCAACCGAGATGTCACGGATCTTTGCGACCTCTGCGGCGGTGCGGAGTTCCTTCAAGCCCTCCATGGTTGCCTTAACAACGTTGGTGGGATTGTTGGAACGCAAGCACTTTGCACGAATGTTCTTGATGCCGGCAGCCTCGAGTACCATACGTACCTTGCCGCCTGCGATAATACCGGTACCGGGAGCGGCGGGCTTAAGGAGAACCTTGCCTGCGCCAAATACACCGATTACCTCGTGAGGGATGGAAGTGCCCTTAAGGGACACAGTTACCATATTCTTCTTTGCATCCTCAATACCCTTGCGAATAGCCTC
>JAZQYE010000233.1:0-7382 GCA_045633385.1 Eubacteriales bacterium
AAATGACCACCCATGATCAGGTTCATGCCCCGCTCGGGTGCCTCGGTAAGCTGATCGTGCTTGAGTTCTCCCGTCAGGTAAGTGTCTGCCCCTGCCGCAGCAGCAGCTTTCACCTCACCCGATCCGCCTCCGCCCAAAAGCGCCACGCGATGCACCGAAAGCCCCGCATCGCTGACCTGCACGTATTCAGCCCCCGTAGTCACCTTGACCTGCTCAGCAAACGCGCGCAAGGACGTGGGAGCGGACAAAAGCCCTATTCTGCCGATCGCCTCGCCATCTACCCCAAAGGGAGTGACGTCGTGCAGACCGAGCGCCTCTGCCAAAATGTCGTTGACGCCGCCCTTGACCGCATCCAGACGTGTGTGAAAGCTCATTGCCGTCACGCCCGACAACAACAGGCGAATGACCTTGTTGGCAACTGTTTCCCCAACGCTGAGTGCCGACAGAGGACGAAAGATCAAGGGGTGATGCGAAACGATCAGATCGTAGCCGCCTTCAATGGCGCGATCGACCACGGCGGCGGTAATATCCAAAGCCACCAGCACACGCTTGACCTGCTTGGTATCATCGGCACAGCACATCAGTCCATCGTTATCCCATTCGCAGGAAAGGGCGCGTGGGATCTGCGCCTCCATATATGCGTATAATTCACGTACCGTCATCGTAAGCTCTCCAATCTTGCTCTCAAAAATTTCAAAATGCGTTCCTCGTCGCTCGTATCCGCCGTTTCGGACTTGGATTTTCCGCGCAGGATCGCCTCGTACACCCCGATCTCGTGACGTACCAACTCCGCAAAGTGCACAGGCTCGTTTTGCACGTTCAGGCGACCAAGCAACAGCTCCTCCTCGGAGTATTCCTCACGCTTGCCGCAAAAGCGCGCCGCAATGGTCTGATAGTATTTATCGACGTGCGTAATGGATTCACCGTAAATAGCAAATCCGTTTTCCAACAGCCAACGGCGTAACAGATGTGCGCGTGACATAGGTTGCAAGATCAAGCCGACCCGCTCGTTTCTGATCCAAGGTGCTTCGGAAAGGATCTTGATGATCAATTCCCCTCCCATACCAAAGATCATCACGTCGTCGGGTGCAAAATCGGCAGTACCGTGCAAACCGTCGGTGCGCAAGGTGTCAACGTGTTGGGTAAGTCCTGCCGCCGCGATATTGGCACGCGCGCTGTCGATGGGACCTTGGTTGATGTCGCACGCCAACGCCTTGGAGACGATTCCCTCCCGTACCAGATAGATGGGCAAATAGGCGTGGTCGGTTCCCACGTCTATCACTCTGCCGCCGCGTGTCAGATACGGCACGGCACTGCAAAGACGGGAATCGGGTGTAACGGTTGTTTGCATAATGCTCCTTTCTGCCGCGACCGTTGCGGCAGGCTTGTAAATTGAGAAAAAGGTGCCGCGCAAAAAAAGCACGACACCTCATGCCGATTATTGCTTTTCGGCAAGGAATTTGTTGATCTGCTCAACCAATGCATCTGCATCCGTTCCGTGAACGGCGCACGCGTCCTCGATGGACTCGCCGCGGGATGCGGGGCATCCGAGGCAGTGCATGCCGATTGCAAAAAAGAACTGCGCGGTCTCGCGATCGTAATCCAGAATATCACCGATGATGGATTTTTTCGTAACTTGCATGGTAATTCATCCTTTCTCAATTTTGCCAATGTCGATCAAATACGACATTCCTTTATTATTATACCCTATTTCTGTTGCGCTGTCAATCGTTCCGTTGCTTTTTTTATAAAAAAAGCAATAAAAAGTAGCAATTGCCACGGCAAGCTCTCTTGACAAGCGGCAAAAAAACTGTTATAATTAAAGTGGAGTGAAATGTCGCTTTTCAAGCAGACGAAAAAAGGAGGATGAATGCGTATGAAGCCCGTGTTTACCGACGTGGTATCCAACACTCGCTTGCGCGCCCGTATCGGGGCGGATCTGCAAGCGGGAACGCTGTCGCACGCGTACATTCTGGAGGGCGCCGCAGGTACGGGTAAGCATACCGTTGCCCTGCGCATTGCCGCCGCTCTCGCCTGCGAAAACCGTGCAAGTTTGCAAGAACCCCTGCCCTGCCTCTGTTGCCCCGCCTGCCGCAAGATCCTCTCGGGTAACTCCCCCGACGTGATCTATATCAATCGCGGTGACAAGGCAACGCTTGGCGTAGAGGTCATTCGCGAATTGCGGCGCGACGTTTACGTAGCTCCCAACGACATCAGCACTAAGATCTATATCATCGAGGATGCGCACCTGATGACACAGCAGGCACAAAACGCCTTTTTGCTGACCTTGGAGGAGCCCCCCGCGTACGTGCTGTTTTTACTGCTTTGCGAAAACGCGGCTCTGCTGTTGGAGACCGTACGAAGCCGTGCTCCCGTATTGCGCACCGAGCCGGCAGAGCACGGAGAGATCCTGCAATATCTGCGGCAACATAACGCCGACGCGCAAAAGCTCTATCAGACCGATCCCGCGCGACTGAACGACATCGTAACAGCCGCAAACGGTAGCATCGGTCGCGCCGCCGCGCTACTCAATCCCAAGCTGTTCAAGCCGTTGGACGAGCGCAGACAAGCCGCACGGGAGTTTATACGCTTTTGCTCCTCCACCAAAAACAGCGCAGGCGTCATTCGCTTTTTAAACGGTCTGCCGCAAAAGCGAGACGAATTGCTGGAGCAATGCAACGTGATATTGCTCTGCCTGCGCGACCTGCTTTTATGCAAACAGACCGAGCACGCACCGCTTTGCTTTTTCTCCGACCGTGAGGAGGCTTGCGCGCTGGCTTATTCGTTTACAACGCCAAGGCTTTTAACGCTTTGCAATGCACTCGATACCGCCATGGATCGCTTGCGCGGTAACGCAAACGTCCGCTTGACGCTGATGGCGTTGGCACAAGAGTGCAATTTGCTCTGAGGAGCATTACAATCCCTTTACCGGGAGAAAGGAAACAATCACATGGAAGAAAATAACCGTCCCGCCCCCGTGGCAACGGATGCACAAGGAAATAACGGCCGCCCCGAGGGTGCAGAAGGTAAAAACCGTCGCCGTCGCGGTCATCGCGGCGGAAAAAAGCACCACGAACGCCGTGAGCGCCAACAGCAAAACGAGCAAAACCGCCAAGAGGCGCAAGCATCTGCCGCTACCGAGGGCGCGCAGGAGGCTCCCAAGCCCAAGCAAAAACAGAACCAAAATCAAAACAAAAATCAGAATCAGAACCAAAACCGTTCCAAGCAGGAAAACCACGGTAAAAACGGCGGCAAACAAGAGAACCGCGGCGGTAAACAGCAACAGCAAAACCGTCCCCCAAAGGGCGAGCGCAAGCAACCCGATCACTTTGCCCGCAAGGACGATATTTACGGAGATCCGCAGGAGGAAAAGGAGCTGGCTGAGTGGCGCGCCAAGATCGTGCTCAACTCTGCCGAGCCTACCGCCGAAAAGCCCGCAGAGACTGTTGCCGAGCCCACGCAAGCTCCCGTAGCAATCATAAGCGAGGAAGACTCCGCGCCCGTTCCCACTCCCGTCCTGGAGGCAGATGAAGACGTCGAACGCATCGAGGTGGTCGGCATTCGCTTCCGCTCGGCAGGCAAGGTCTATTATTTCGACCCCTGCGGCCTGAAGCCCAAAAAGGGTGAGTTCGCCATTGTAGAAACAGCAAGAGGCCCCGAATTTGGCGACGTTTGTATGGAGAACACCATGGTCAAGGCGAGCGAGACCATTACCCCCTTGCGTCCCGTGATCCGCATTGCAACCCCTGCCGACATTGCACACAACGCCGAAAACCGCATCAAGGAAAAAGAAGCGCTCCCCGTTTGCCAAAAGAAGATCGCAGAGCATAAGCTGGACATGAAGCTGATCGACGTGCAATACGCCTTTGACAACTCCAAGCTCCTGTTCTACTTCTCCTCCGAGGGACGCGTCGATTTCCGCGAGCTGGTCAAGGATCTGGCATCGGTATTCCGCACGCGCATCGAGCTCCGTCAGATCGGTATTCGAGACGAGGCGAAAATGCTCGGCGGCTTTGGCTCCTGCGGAAGACCCCTGTGTTGCTCTACCTTCCTGCCCGATTTTGCGCAGGTCTCCATTAAAATGGCAAAGGAGCAGGGACTCTCGCTCAACTCCGCAAAGATCTCCGGTATGTGCGGCAGGCTCATGTGCTGTTTGCGCTTTGAATCCGAGGTCTATTCCGAGGAGATCAAGCGCACCCCTGCCGTTGACAGCACCGTAAAAACCGAGGACGGAATCGGCACGGTCATTTCCACCAATCCCTTGGCAGGCACGGTTCGCGTCGTTCTCAAGGACTCGCCCGACACGCCGCCCAAGCAATACCATCGCAACGACGTCACGGTTTTGGGCAAATCTAACCGCGGCGGAGAGGCAAAAAAGGATGAAAAGAGCGAATAATTACCCCCATTATCTTCCATTTTTTACAAATAGTTTCAACTTTTTGAAAAAAAACAGATATTTTTTAAAAAAATATTGAAAAAACAGTTGCAAAACACAAAAAATGTGATACAATATAAGTATCCTAAAAAAATAATCAGGAGGTAAATCAAAATGGCTTTCATGATCAATGATGATTGCGTATCCTGCGGCGCTTGCGTAGAGGCTTGCCCCATGGGTTGCATTACTGAAGGTGATGGCAAGTATGAAATCGACGCAGATACCTGCGTATCTTGCGGCGCTTGTGCTGAGGCTTGCCCGATTGGCGCTCCCCAGGAAGCATAATACATCCTGCCATTTAAGAGCGAAGCGGGCGATCTATGTCGTCTGTCTTCGCTCTTACAATTCCCAAAAAGGTTAATTGATATTATGATAGATACGTACGCGTCGCACACGCCGACGCTTTGTGAGGACGAGTTGTTGGACGAGGTAAATGAGAGCATTCGCCTCGTACGCAAAAAGAACGGCTTGACCTTTGGCACCGATGCCTATTTGCTGGCGGCATACGTACGCGCAAACCCGTCTGCCACGGTGGTGGATCTGGGGAGCGGAACAGGCATTTTGCCCCTGTTGCTGTTGGCAAAGGAAAAGATCGCCTCTGCCGTAGCCGTTGAGGTTCAACCCTCGTTTGCAGAGCTCATTCAAAAAAACGCCGCCATAAACGGCATGGAGAACCGCATTCGCACGCTTTGTACCGATATGCGCACGTTGCGTCCGCAGGACGTAGGCGGCGAGGTCGCGCTGGTCGTTTCCAATCCCCCTTATATGCGAACGGATACGGGCAAGCGGAATATGCACGACGAAAAATATTTGGCGCGCCACGAGGTAAACGGCGGCATTGCCGATTTTTGCGCCTGCGCCGCACGGCTGTTGCGTTACGGCGGCAGATTTGTGTGCGTGTGGCGTCCCGATCGCTTGACCGAGCTTTTGCAAGCTTTGCACGAATTTCATTTGGAGCCAAAGCGTATGACCTTTGTACACGCCGACGCCGATGCGGAGCCGTGCTGCGTGCTGATCGAATCGGTCAAGGGCGCTGCCCCCTCGGTGCGCATCTCGCCGCCGATTCTGCTCTACGAGCCGTCATCGCCCGATGAAAAAAAGCGCAAGCTGACCGCGCAAGCACAAAAAATATATGACTCTTGCACCTTTTTCGATTAAACGCTTCACAAGGTGCAAAAACTAAACGTATAACTGTAATAAGCAAACAATATATTATTCAATGAAAAAGGAGAAAGATTATGAAAAAAGCTACCGTTTTAAAGTGGATCGTTGGTTCGGTTGCGGCTGCAGCAGCTACCGCATTTGCAGTCGGCGTTGCAATTGAGCTCAAGGCAATCAGAAAGCTCACCGTTGACGTTGATGCCGATGAGGAGCCTCAAGCAAGTGACCTCGCAGCAGAGGAGCCTACCGAGGCTGTAGAGGAACCCGAAGCTTAACATCACACAGAAAGAAAAGAAGAGAGAACCGCACGTTTGATTGGTTCTCTCTTCGCCTATTACAAACATGGAACATATCAAACGCATTTTAAGCTATACGCGCAGGGCTTTGGACGATTACCAAATGATCAAGCCCGGCGACAAGATTGCCGTGGGGGTTTCCGCCGGAAAGGATTCGCTCACGCTTTTGTGCGCGTTGGCTGAATTACGCCGTTTTTATCCCGTCCCCTTTGAGCTGGTGGCGGTTACAGTAGATATGGGCTTTGAGGGCGGCATGGATTTTACCCCCATTCAAAAGCTGTGCGACGAATTGAACGTGCCCTATCACATTACCCAAACCGAGATCGCAAAGATCATTTTTGACGTTCGAAAAGAAAAGTCCCCCTGCTCCCTTTGCGCCAAGATGCGCCGCGGTGCGCTCCACCGCGCGGCAAAGGAGCTTGGGTGCAACGTGGTCGCCTTGGGGCATCACTTTGACGATGCCGTAGAGACCTTTATGCTCAACCTCTTTTTTGAGGGGCGCCTTGGGTGCTTTTCGCCCGTGACGTATCTTTCCCGCATGGATATCACGCTCATTCGCCCCATGATCTATATGCCCGAAAAAGAGGTACGCTACTTTACCAACAAGGTAGAGCTCCCCATAATCAAATCCCCCTGCCCCGCAGACGGCAACACGCAACGCGAGGAGATGAAGCAGCTCCTTGCTAAGCTCGACCGCGAGCACAACGGTCTGCGCTACCGCATCTTCGGCGCAATGCAACGCGGCGAGATCGACGGCTTTAAGCTCTTTGACGGTATGCAAGGCATTAAGGCGTATGCGGAAGAGGATAGTGACGGAATATAACCTTCAATCATCCAAATATAGTTCATACGCAAACGCAACATCATTTTTTAGAGAGGAACACAAATGAACTTTTTACCACTCTCCCGTGCGGACATGGAAGCGCGCGGATGGGACAGACCCGATTTTGTTTACGTCACGGGCGACGCTTACGTCGATCACCCGTCCTTTGGCGTTGCCATCATCTCCCGCGTGCTGGAGGCGGCAGGTTATCGCGTGGCGATCCTCTCTCAACCCGATTATAAGACCTGCGATGCCTTTCGCGAATACGGTCGTCCGCGCCTCGGCTTTCTTGTAACGTCGGGCAACATCGACAGCATGGTGGCGCATTCCACCGCCCCCAAAAAGCGCCGCAGCGTTGACTATTACTCCCCGGGCGGTGAGATGGGCACACGCCCCGACCGCGCCGTGATCGTCTATTCCAACCGCATTCGTGAGGCGTACGGCGACGTGCCCGTGATCATTGGCGGTCTTGAAGCATCACTCCGCCGCTTTGCGCACTACGATTACTGGGATAACAAGGTGCGCCGCTCCATTTTGGTGGATAGCACCGCCGATATTTTGACGTACGGCATGGGCGAGAATATTCTGCTGCGCATTGCCGAGCTGCTTGCACGTGGCGTACCCGTAAAAAAGATCCGCGACGTGCGTGGCACCGTTTACCTTTGCA
>JAZQYE010000234.1:0-3969 GCA_045633385.1 Eubacteriales bacterium
CGAATCATTGAAAAATATCTTCTGCGCTTCTTGGGCATGATCACACAAAACCAACGCAATAGCCTTTGACTTATCTCTTTTAGCAAAGTCCTTATTTACGACTGAAACAAAATCATTTCTGTTTTCCAAGCATTTGAGAAGAACAGTATAATCAGCAAGAGACATATACGCATCGATTCTTTTATCTGCTTCCTTCATCATATACGCAAGCTCGCTTTCAAGGCTCTCGCTATTATATAGTATCCCTCCGAGAGTTGGATTCGGATCTTCTTGTCCGTACACTCTTGAATCACCCACAGTGTAGTCATATGAAATATCTTCATACGTTGACCAAAAGAATTTAACGGCAAGATCAAAAAAGAAACCGGACATAGTTTTGTGAGGACTTAAAGACGCGACGATAAAATAGAAACCTTGATCTTTTACAAACAGACTTTTGGATGATGTTTGCTTAAATCCTTTAGGCTCTAACCAACACTTTATCCTTTGGTTAATATCTTTCATTGTCATAGTTGAATTCTTCCCCCTTTCTCCACGGATCGTAATCCTTTATAATCTCCATAATATCGCGCTCATACACGTTGCCGCCCAGCACGTCACCGTTTGGCGAAAAGGAGAGGCAACGCACGTCGCACGGATCTTCCAAGTACGGATTTTCGGGATGCTCGTCCGTAAAATATTCCGCGAGATATTTGAGCGCATTTCCTTCGGGGAAAATCACGTTTCCCTCTCCAACGGGCAGCTCCAAATCGGCAAAGCTGTCGAGAATCTCTCTCGTTTTTACATTATACGGATTTTCGTCCGTCGCACTCACCAGCCACGCAGGCTGCAAGCGAACGGGAATGCCGCACGCCTTTGCTTTTGCGGCAAACGTGTGCACGGGTTCGAGTGGGATCGTTTCTTGATGAAACGCATCGACCGACAAAAGCAGATCGTTTACGCCGCACGCGGCAAGCCGCTCTGCCATCTCACCGATCGCTTCGGCACGTCGTGCAAAAAAGCCGTTGGTAATGACCTGCCGCTTGGCTACGCCGCACTCCTTTGCGGTGCGCAAAACGGCACAGACCGCATCGGGATAGAGCAACGGCTCACCGCCAAACGTCATAACCGTTTGGATCGGATATACCGCCGCTACCTTTCGCACCGCTTCTGCGGCTACGGTCGGATCGATCCGCTCCCCACAAACGGCGTGATCCCCCTCGGAGCAATGCTTGCACCGCCCCGTACAGGCGTAGGTCACTACAAACTCTATTTTGTTCAGGTTCTTCAAATATCGGTTCATAACAGCTCCTCAAGCTCGATCTCATAGCTCCCATCGATCCATACGTAATTGACGCCGTGGCGTTGCGCCAAGCGCAATACGTTGGCGTTATCTCGCAAAACGCTCTCAAACGTGCAATCGTCATCCAAGCGCTTTTCAATCACGTTGGCATAGCGCAAAATATCGTTAAAATGATGCTTGATATAATCCTCGCTCATAACAAGGCAGTAATACCGTATGCTTTGCAGGTATGCCGCCTCAAAATCCGCTTTCCAATCAAACGGGATATAGCACCCCTCCACGATCAGGTTCTGCCCGTTCTCAATTGCGGTCTTGATCATTTCGCGCACGATCGGCCACAGATATGAGGTCAGATCGGTGTCGTCGCTCATGGGCGTCAGATCGGTACGTCCGCTTCGGATCAACCCCATTTTCAAGTGGTCGATGGAAAGATAGGGGTAGCCGTACCTTTCGAGCAATTTTTGTGCAAGTGCCGTTTTTCCGACGTGGGAGGCACCGGTGATTAAAATGACCATTGCCTTGCCCTCATTCGTTTTTCAAAAGTGACCAGCCGCAGTCGCCGTGATAGATCATCTGTCGCGTCATGCCGCCGTCGATACAAATGTTCTCTCCCGTGATAAATCCTGCCATGTCCGAGCAAAGATACAGCACCATGTTGGCAATATCGTCGGGATTTCCAACCCTGCCCACAGGCTGTTGCTCGGCGTCCGCTCCTTGGTAAACGGTGTAATCGTTATCGATCCACCCGGGCGAGACGGAATTGACGCGCACCCTGCCTGCAAGACTGACCGCCATGGCGTGCGTCAGCGCGGAAATGCCGCCCTTTGCCGCCGTGTAGCTCTCGGTCTCGGGCTGACTCATGCGGTCGCGCGAGGACGAGATATTGACGATGCTCGCCCCTTTTGCAAAATGCGGTGCCAGGAGCTTGGAAAGATAAAACGGCGCGGTGACTCCCACCCGTTGCGCATATTCAAAATCCTCGTAGCTTCCGTTTGTAATTCCGCAGGATCTTGGCGCGGCGTTGTTGATCAAAAAATCCACGTGCCCAAAGTCACCTATCACCTTTTGCGCAAAGCGCTCCAAGGTCTCCCGATCTGCAAGATCTCCCACAAAATAATCATTCTCCAACAGATCGATCACACAAGCGGTTGCACCTGCGGCAACAAATCGCTCCGCAATGCATTTTCCAATTCCGCGTGCGCCACCCGTTACCACAACGATCTTGCCTTGAAAATCAAACATATCGCTCCGTCTCCCTTTCGTTTTTTGCCGTTTTGCGTTACGCATTTGGCATCTGCATTCATTATAACAAATTTATGTCACGCTGTCAATGAAAAAATTACGCATATCTTCTCTTTCCGTACATAGACTATCTTAAATCATTTTTTAGGAGGGCTTATGAAGCGTTCGATTGGACTTTGGCAGTTGATGGGCTTTGCCGTAACTGCATTTGGCGGTACCGTATTACACTTTTTGTACGATTGGCTTGGAGAAGCGGTTTGGATCGCACCCTTTTCGGGTGTGAACGAATCTACGTGGGAGCACATGAAGCTCCTCTTTTGGCCCATGCTCTTATTTGCCGTCGTGCAAAGCTTTTTCTTTCGGGATCGCAAAGATTTTTGGTGTGTCAAGCTGCGCGGGATCCTGCTTGGACTCACACTCATTCCGGCACTCTTTTACACCTATAACGGTGCCATCGGCAAATCTCCCGATTGGCTCAATATCACCATCTTTTTCGTTGCCGCCGCTGTTGCTTATTTCTTTGAGTATCGATTGCTGAAAAAAGAAAAGGTGCGCTGTCCTTTCCCAAAAGCGGCGATCGGCGCGCTGTGCATCATTGCATTGCTGTTCGTTCTGTTCACCTTCCGCCCCCCGATGCTCGGTATCTTTCAAGATCCCCTGACCCAAAATTACGGCGTGTAAAAGCGGAACGGTTTGCGTTTTTTTACCTCCTCCTCTTGCCGTTTCAAAACGGAACCGCGGTTCTTGAAAATATCCTGTAAAAATAACGCAAATAATTGCAAAAAAATGTAGAACCGCATTGACAAATGACAAAAAATGTGATAGAATTAAGGCACATTGTTGTTTTTGCTCGAAGAAAGTTATTTTTGGTTTGTAAAAGCCTCGGCTTTTATAAATAAATATGGTACACGGAAATCTATCTGTGACCAAAAAAACAAGAGGAGGAACATAGAAATGTTCAAAAAAGTTTTATCCCTTTTCATTGTGGCGGCTATGCTTTGCACCCTCACCATCTCCTTTGCGTCCTGCGGCGGCAACGAGGACGAGGTTTTGGGCATGAGCGAGTCTCCGCTCCCGATCCTCGACCTGAGTGCTGACTTCACGGTTCCCGAGGATTTCAAGATCGGTTTCATCTGCTTGCACGATGAATCCTCCACCTACGACCTTAACTTCATCAAGGCAGTTGAGAGATATCAAGAAGCTCTCGGTCTCAAGAACGAGCAGGTCATCATCAAGAGAAACATTCCCGAAACCGAGAAGTGCTACGAAGCAGCAGTTGACCTGGTAAGCCAGGGCTGCGATATCATCTTCGCTAACTCCTTCGGTCATGAGGACTATATCATTCAGGCTGCTAAGGCAAATCCTGAAGTACAGTTCTGCCACGCAACCGGCGTTAAGGCTGCCAGCGAAAACCTTACGAACTACCACAACGCATTCGCTTCCAT
>JAZQYE010000235.1:0-8418 GCA_045633385.1 Eubacteriales bacterium
CTTCTGACCCAGCCGTGCGTTTGCATACAGATGGTAAACGCCGTAAACTGCACCGAGCGAACGAATACGCCTGCCTCATACGCAATATCGTTAGAGGCTCCACCGTACTTGTAGCTACCCATATCGTAGCTCATGTAAGGAACACCCGACATTCCGGAGGAAAGCATTGCTGAAACGTGCCACTCCAAGCACTCGTACTTACGCCACTGGTCACCCGCCCACATATAGGGGGCACGCTGAATACCGATACCGCCGCCGCGCGTGTAGTTCATACCGCTGTCGGCTTTTTGATCCAGCATTTCAAAAAACATTGCACAAAACGCACTTGCGTACCAATGGTGAGAGCCCGCCGTTTGCTGGTCGCGGTCGTAGTAAATGATCTCATAGTTTTCGGGAATCTGCTCACAAAAGTCGATCTTACAACCGTCTACGCCGATCTCCTCGGTCAAATACTTCCAATAATCATCAAAGAACCACGCAATCGCATCCGGATTGGTAATATCCAAATATTTACGTGTGTTTTCAGCCGCGTTTCCGGCATCGGGGTTAATGACATCGGATGTCGTTTGCGGAATTTCAAAGGTCTTGCTTTCATCTACTTGAATGTAGATAAGGTAATCCTCGTTATAGCCGGGCATATAACTGACCATGTTACCGAGTGCCATATAAACGATAAACTTTTTGCCAAGCGAGTGTACGTAATCGCACAGCTCCTTCAGATCCTTGTATTTAGCGGTTCTGGGATAATTCCAAGCCTCTGCCAAAATACCCGTCCAAGGCAGGTCGTATTTTTCCATCATGGCAATGGTATCATACACACCCTCGCCTCTGCCGTCCTCGGAAGGCGTGATCATCGAGCTCCACTTTTGGCTCAAGTCGGGAGAGTAGCGGCATACGATCATACCGTACGTCCACTCCTCGGGCTGCTCGGCGTATCCCGAAAGATCGCTGTAGCCCTTGATCACATCGGTAATTTTATCGGTTGCGTAAACGTAGCAGTCCATGGTCGAGCCCTCGATCTGCGCCGACCACACGTTCTTTTTGGTCTTTGCAAGATCCAAAAACATACGCTCATAGCGGTTGATAAAGAAGCCCGAACCGCGAGAGGTGGAAAGCAACGGAATGACCATATAGCATTGATTTACCTGCGCCCAAATATCCTTTGTGTACATATCAATGTATTTGCCGCGCTGGTTCACACCGTTAAAGCGCTCTCCCGTGCCGAATACTGCCTCGTCGGGGAGCAGAGTACCCTCGATGTAACTGCCGTTTGCATTGGAGCTGATACCGGTAACGGTGCTTGCAAGCTTGCCCGATGCAGAATAAAAATCCATTTGGAACGCCGCAGTGTTGAGAACGACCTTGGTGTTGTCGGCACTCAACGTTACAACATCACCGTCGGCTTGAACCGTAATTTTCTCCACATTGAGCACAGGAGTCTCACCCAAGGAGAGCGAGAGACGCTGCGATGCGCCGATGTCCTCAAAGTCGTCGGTCACCTTGTTTTTGGTCTGAATTCTCCACGCACCGCCACCGGTGTAGCAAATTCGGCAAAGAGCTTCCTGCAAGGTACCGGGATTAATGGAAAAGCTGACGTAATACTCGTCCTGCGCCGTAATAGTAACGGATCCGCTTTCGCCAAGACGGAAGATTTCGTTGAGCTCGTCGTGTATGCCAAGAGTTTTGGCTGACAGATCAAATTCGGCGATCTTGGAAACAAAATAATCGACTGCGTAGGACGCCGCCTGCGCATTGGTTGCCGCCAGGCAAAGCTTGGTTCCGATATAGGCGATACCAAAATCCTGAGCGGTGAGCTTGTTTTTGCCTACGAAATCGCGAGACTCGATACGGGCAACGTCACCGATCAGGATCTCATACTCGGCAGTCGCGCCGCCGTCAAAGATCACGGGGAGCTCGATGCCGATGTGCGTTTTGATGCGCTCCTGCAGATCCTTGGCGATCTTTTCGGTCTCCACGTCCCCTGCCGGGAACACGATCTGATATGACGGTGCATCACCGCCTGCCAACAGAATAAATTCTCCCGCCGGAATAAAATCGTTTGTTTGGTCGTTGTTGGGGGTCTCGGTGGTCGTTTCCTCCTCGTTGTTGCCGCCACAGCCGAATACGCCGAGCAGCATGGTCAAAAGAAGCAAAATCGCCAAAATTCTTGTTTTCAAAATCAGATCCTCCTTGGGGGGTGGGTTGGTCAATGCAGATTTGCTTGAATGGTACCGAGGTACTCAAAGATCTCCTCAATAGCGGGCAGGATATCCTCTGCTGTTTGCGAGGTTGTCTTCATATTATAAAAGACGGGGAGCTGGGTAACGGCTACGGCGTAATTTTCCAGCGTTTGACCGCCCTTGCCGACGGTGTAGACCGTTCCTGTGTTCAGATCCTTCCATTCGCCCTCGGGCAGGTAGATGTTGCGCTGATCGGCTGTGGTGAGGACGGGAGCGATGAGGAATGCATCGCCAAACATATACTCGTCGTCGATGCCGTAGACGTTTTTATCGTCCTGATAATGCAGGATCAAGTGCCGCATCACGGGCATTCCCGTGCTCGACGCCTCGGCACAATACTCGGTGATGTAGGGAGTAAGCGCCTCGTGCAGCTTGACGTATGCGCGGTAGGTATCGGTCACCCAAGCGTACGAGGGGCTTTCCTCGGCAAACTTGTAGGGCGTGCGCACCTTGCCGTGGGTCTGCATACAAATGGTAAACGCCGTAAACTGCGTGCCGCGCACGAACACCTTTGCCTCGTATGCGATATCGGTGGGCATGGAACCGTACATATAGCCCGACATGTCGTAGCTCATATAGGGTACGCCCGAAAGTCCGGAGGAGAGCACCGAGCGCAATTGCCAATGCAAGGACTCCCAGCCGCGGAATTGGTCGCCTGCCCACATATAGGGCGCGCGCTGGATACCGATGCCGCCGCCGCGCGTGTAATTCATGCCGCTATCTGCCTTTTGAGAGAGCATTTCAAAGAACATTGCGCAGTAAACGCCGGGATACCAATGGTGCGTGCCTGCCGTGGGCGTGCTTTGATCGTAAAAATTGATCTCGTAATTCTCGGGTATCATTTCGCAAAAGTCGATCTTGGCTCCGTCGATGCCGATCTCGTTTGAGAGGTAGTCCCAATAATCGTTGAAGAACCACTCCACCGCATCGGGATTGGTGATGTCAAGGTATGCAAAGGTCGCATCCTCGGTGGCATCGGGGTTGCCGGGATCGTAAACGGTCTGTGGCAATTGAATGGTGGTCGCGGTGCCGCCATCCAAGGAGATACTGAGCATATAATCGTCGGAATATCCCGTCATGAAGGAGTTTGCCTGACCGAGACGCATCCAGATGATCATCTTTTTACCAAGCGAGTGTACGTAGTCGCACAGCTCCTTGAGATCCTTATGCTTGGCGGAGCGCTCATAGCCCCAGCCCTCGGCAAGGATACCCGTCCAGGGCAGATCGTATTTTTCCATCATGGCAATAGTATCGTAAACGCCCTCGCCTCTGTTGTCCTCGCTGGGCGCGATCATCGACGTCCATTTTTGGCTCAGGTCGGGAGAGTAGCGGCACACGATCATACCGTACGTCCATTCCTCAGGCTGCTCGGCGTAGCCTGAAAGGTCGCTGTAGCCCTTGATGACGTCCGCGATCTTGTCGGTCGCGTAGATGTAGCAATCCATGGGAGAGGCTTCGATCTGCGCCGACCAAATGTTTGCCTTGGATTTGGCGAGATCAACGATCATACGCTCGTAGCGGTTGAGGAAGATGCCCGCGCCACGTGAGGTGGAAAGAAGCGGGATCGCCATATAGCAGGCGTTCACCTTGCTCCAGATGTTGGTGGAGAACATATCAATGACCTTGCCGCGCTGATTGACGGCGTCAAAGCGCTCGCCCGTGCCAAACACAGCCTCGTCGGAGAGGAGCTTACCCTCGATGTAGCTGCCCGCCGTGTTGATGGCTACGTTGGTCACGGTGCTGACCAGCTTGCCCGATGCGGCGTAAAAATCCATTTGGAACGCCTTGGTGTTGAGCTTGACCTTGGTTCCGCCTGCGCTCAGGGTGGTCACGTCGCCGTCGGTCTTGACGGTGATCGCCTCGACGTTGAGCACGGGCACCTCGCCCAAGGAAAGGGACAGACGCTGTGATGCACCGATGTCGTCAAACTCGTCGGAGGCATTCATCTTTGCCTGAATGCGCCATGCACCGCCACCCGTATAGGTCAGGCGGCAGAGCGTTTCGTTGGGGGTTGCGGGATTGAGTGCAAAAAAGACCTCGGTCTCGGTGGTCTTACTGATCTCTACTCCCTTTGCGCTGTCGGCGGAGTAAAAGACGTCCAGCGTTTTGTCAATAC
This sequence comes from Eubacteriales bacterium, assembly GCA_045633385.1. Classification (GTDB taxonomy): domain Bacteria; phylum Bacillota; class Clostridia; order Oscillospirales; family CAG-272; genus UMGS1865. The sequence goes on from JAZQYE010000235.1 coordinate 4,357, forward strand.
CAACGATGCCGCTTTCCGCATCGCTGTACAGCGCACGCTCCAAAAAGTAGTTTGCGGCAGAGCTGATGGATTGATCCTTTGTTGCATAAACGCAGATCTTGCTCTCAATAACGCAGACCACGTAGTCGCCATCCTTGACGTCATGCGCATCCTCAACGTCCAGCGTTTGAATGCGGTTGGTTCTGCCCACCAGGATCTCGCGCTCGCTCTCCTCGGCAACGTCAGACTTGACCTCCAAGGTCACGCCGCTCAGCTCTGCGATCCGATCGCGGATCAGCTCGGCGGCATTTTGTGCGCCCTTGGTCTTGGCAGAGGAGGGGTATATGATGACGTAATCCTTGACCTCGCTTGAAGCCACGGTCAACAAATTTTCGGGCAATATGGTAAGACCGGAGTCGGTCGTTTCTTCGTTTTGATCGTCTGCCGTGGTATCTTTCTCGTTGGCGCCTCCGCAACCGAATACGCCAAGCAACATCACGCAGAGCAAAAGCAATGCAAGCAATCTTTTTTTCATGTTGCAACCTCCTTTTTTGATATACGGAGTTGAGCCCGTGTCTGTTTTGTTCAACCTGCACAAAAAAGAGCCTTGAAAAAGCCCTTTTGAGCCGTTTTTGAGGGTGTTTTTTGTGCATAATACACAAAAATGGCACATTTTTTATGCGCTGCCGACAAAAAGGCGACACTTTTCATCTTATTTATTATAACATTTTTCCCTTGATCTGTCTATACGAAAATTGATTTATTTACATATAATTTTGATTTTATTTACGATTTTTATTGACTTTATTTTCTTTTTGTGTTAGAATATATCTGTTGGAAAATCCTTTGTCGGCAAGGAGTATTTATGAATTCTGCAAAAAAGACGAACGGCTTTGCTATTTTGCCCGTTTGTATTTTTAAAGACGACCTTGAAAACGGCGAACGTCTTTCGCGTTTTAAGCTCAACGACGTCTTCAAGCCCGCGGCTCGCACGCTCATCAAGCCGCTGAACAATCTTTTAAAGGATCATTGGGAATTTACGCGCTACCATTGCCATGAGGGCGTTGAGATCCTGCGTTTTCATCGCGGAAACGCCACGGTCGTTTTGGATAATGAGCCCATTGAGGTTTCGGGCGGTGACGTGGTGATCGTCAACTCCTTTGAGCTTCACGGCATTTATATTGCCGACCCAAACGTCTCTTTTTCGCGCACGTGTGTGATGTTTCACCCCTATTACCTCTTTCCGCACGAGAGTGGCAACCACCACTTTTTTGAGGGATTGCGCGACATCAGCTTTGCAAATCTGATTCCCGCTTCCTCCCCTGCCTCCCCCGAGCTCCGTGCCTGCATTGACGAAATGGCGGCACTGTACGAAACACAACCCGAGGGGTGGTCGGTAGCCATGTTTGCCACCCTGCTCCGCTTTTACGCAACGGTGACGCATCATCGGCTGTTCAAGGAGAATCCATCGGCAACCTCGTATATGTTCAGCTTTATGCAGCGCGTCAACGAGTACGTGGAAAAAAACATTGAGGAGCCTATCTCCACCGCCGACGTTGCCGCCTTTTGCCAATACAGCACCGAGCATTTTTGCCGCCTGTTTAAAAAGTGCTTTCACAAGACGTTTAAGGATTATTTAAGCGTTTTTCGCATTCAGCGCGCAAAGGCTTACATCGATCTTGGCAATTACACCACCTTGGCTGAGGTGTCCTCCAAGTTCGGCTTTACCAACCAAAATCAATTCAGCCACACGTTTAAGAAACACTTAGGGGTCCTCCCCTCCGAATATATCAATCAAAAAAAGGAGAATCAATCATGCGTTATCAACAGTACAACTTAAAAACCGATGCCGAGTATGCCCTCAATTACATTGACGGTATGACCGACCGTGCCTACGACTTCCTCCCCTTCTGGCTCACCATGCCCCACAAAAAGCCTGCGGAAGCAGAGCATTGCCGTGTGGACGATGCCGAGCTGGTTGGCTCTTGGTTTGAGGCTGTGGACAGCATTCAACACATTTTGGGTGAGGTTGGCGAATCCAAAAATCTTTACGACGGTTTCCGCCGTCAGGTGCTCAAATCCTGGGGCGAGCACGGTCTCCGCTACCATGAAAAATATCCGTGGACGCACACCATGCACGCATCCTTCCACGAAATGGGCTACATCCTCCCCGCGCTCAATCGCTTGGTTAAGAACGACCCCAACGATACCGAATCCGAAATGCGCGCATCCAACCTCATTCGCGGTATGCGCTCCCTTGTCATCGAGCGTAAGGTTCGCACCTTCTGGTCGGGTGACTCCTACGAAAGAGAGCCCATTTACGAGTTCCCGAACGACGTTTATCTGCAGGACGGCGGCTTTGATCTGAGCCGTCACACCGGTCGCGGTGAGCAATGCATTCGTAACGCGGTCATGCTGCACGCTCTGGTAGATCGCTACGTCATTGCAAACGACGAGGTCGCTCTTGATCTTGCAACCGGTATTGCAAATCACCTGCTTGGCCCCTCCCGTTACTTTAACTACAAGTATGAGTTCTTCGGCCACGTGCACTCCACCTCTTGGGTTGCCGCAGGCTTGATCTACCTTGGCCGCGTGACCGGCAAGGATAAGTACCTGATCGCAGGTGAAAGAATTTACAAGTACGTACGCTCCATGACCTCCTCCTACGGTTGGTTGCCCGAGTACGCGCAATGGCACGATTTGAAGGAAGAGCACTGCGAGACCTGCTGCATTAAGGATATGATCCTTTGCTGTGAGGAGCTGATCAAGTGCGGAAAGGAAGAGTATTGGGACGACCTGAACAAGTTTGGCCGCAACCAGCTCTCCGAGAGCCAGATCAAGTACACCGGCTACGTTGAGGTTGACAACACCCGTCCCGATGAAAACGGCAGAACCTGGCACGACCTTGACAAGCGTTTGCTTGGCGGTTACACCGGCGGTAGTGAGCCCAACTCCATCTCCCTGACCAGATTCCGCTCCATCGCGGGCTGCTGTGTTGGTACCGGCCCCATCGCGCTCGGCATTCTTTGGGAAAACGTTGTCACCGAGGAGAACGGCGTTCTGGTTGCAAACATTCACACCGCTAAGGAGACCGACCGCTACATTCTCAGCGACGGCATGCCTGACGACGGCGTGATCACCATGACTATGAAGGCTGACGGTGCCGCAGGCTTCCGTTTGTACGATTGGATCGGTGAATCTCCCGTTCTCACCCTCAACGGCAACGTGATCGAAGGTAAGAAGAACGAGCAGGGTACCGTTCTGTATGCAGATAATTTGCATACGGGTGACGTTTTGACCATCACCTTCCCCATGGAGACCGTTGAAAAGAAGGAATTCTTTGCAGGTGCAGAGTACACCGAATTCTGGCGCGGTGGCGATATGATCGACCTGTTGCCTCGCGGTGACCACATCCGCCTGTATCAAAGAGATAACACCATTCCCAAGTACTATCCTCTGCCCGATGAGATCGAGTACACCGGCGTTGCCGACAGAGGACCCACTCAGCAACAGCAACAAAAGAAATAATTTTACGCATTACCATTGCAAAGGAGTTTTACCATGGAAATGACACTTTCCAAGCTTTGGGAGCTGATTCGCTCCAACGAAAAAAAGAACATCATTCTGGATACCGATACCTATAACGAGGTTGACGACCAATTCTGCCTTGCCTACTGCATGCTGGCAAAGGACAAGATCAATCTGCTCTCCGTTAACGCCGCACCCTTCCTCAATCAGCGCTCCACCTCCCCCGAGGAAGGAATGGAAAAGAGCTACCAAGAGATCTTTAAGGTCATGAATTTGGTAGATCCCGATTCCAAGATCCCCGTTTACCGCGGCTCCAAGACCTTTTTGCAGGACAAAAAGGTTCCCGTTGAATCCGAGGCTGCCGACAATATCATCAACACCGTAATGAACAGCGAAGAGCCCGTGATCGTGGTTGCCATTGGTGCTATCACCAACGTGGCATCTGCCTTGATCAAGTGCCCCGAGCTTGCAAAAAAGACCGCCGTTATTTGGCTTGGCGGTCATGCGCTCCATCACTGGGACAGCAGAGAGTTCAATATGCGTCAGGACGTTCCC